>CAYLJC010000015.1:0-5179 GCA_964383345.1 uncultured Akkermansia sp.
CCCTCCTTGTCCTCCTCGCCGCCCTCCTGGGGTGCTCCGCCGCCACCGCGCAGGATGCCGCCCTCCTCGCCGCCGAACAAGCCCGCGGCATTCTCACGGGAAACCAGGGGGTGCAATGGACCGTGACCGTCTCGGGCAAAAAGAACGCCAAATTTGTCGCGATCTCGCAGGGGGGGAAGATTTTCGCCGAGGTCATCGAACCGGCGGATGCGACGGGACGCCGCTATCTCGCGGAATCCGGAGGACAAATGTGGTTCTGGAAACCCGGCCTGAGCCGCCCTGTCTCGGTCTCGAAACGCCAGCGTCTCTCCGGTGACGCGGCGATCGGGGACATCGCCTCGACCAGTTTTGTGGACGGGTACAAAGTCGTCGGCGGGGAGCCCGGCGAGGTCAACGGCGAAGCGGCGACGGTCTACACGATGAAAGCGAACTCGCCCGGCGACACTTACGCACAGATCAAATACTGGGTCACGACAAAGGAACATCTCGGGAAAAAAGCCGAGTTCTACTCGAAATCCGGCACCCTGCTCCGCAGTTCGACAATGACCTACCAAAACACCGTCCAGGGACGTCCCTTTCTCTCGCGGATGGACATCGTGGACGGCGGCGACACGATCACACTGACCTTCGGCGAGGTGCGGATCGGATCGTTCCCCGCACGCCTTTTCACCCGCGAAAACCTCGGAGGCCCCAAATCAACCGGACCGGGAAGGTGAACTCTCCGCGCCGTTTCACCGTGGCCGAACGGGAGAGGGCAACCGCCCTCCTGCAGGATCTGATCCGCTGTGACACGAGCAATCCGCCCGGTGAGGAAGCCGCCGCCATCGCCCGCCTCGCCACCGTCTGCCGCGGCATCGGGCTGGAGACGAAGATCGTCGGGGCCTGTCGGGAGCGCCCCAATCTCGTCGCGAAATTCTCCGCCGATCCCGCCCGCCGCAGCGGACGTCCACTCCTCCTGAGCTGCCACGTCGATGTCGTCCCGGCGGACCCGGCGCGCTGGACCCACCCGCCCTTTTCGGGACACAACGACGGCACCTACCTCTGGGGACGCGGAGCCATCGACATGAAGGGCTTCGCGGTGATGGGCCTCACCGCGCTGGGAAAACTCGTCGCGGACAAGGTGCCCGTCACCCGTGACGTGATTTTTGTCGCGGTGTCCGACGAGGAAGCGGGCACCCGGCTCGGCTCGAAATGGCTCGTCGAGGAGCACCCCGATCTGCTGGGAGGAGACCCGGAGTATGTCATCAACGAAGTGGGCGGATTCACCGTGCATCAGGGGGGGCATCGCTTTTATCCGGTCCAGGTCGCCGAGAAAGGGGTGGCCTGGCTCCGGCTGACCATCCCGGGCACGCCGGGACACAGCTCCCTGCCCTCGACCGACAGCGCGGTGGCGCGACTGGCCCGTGCCATTGACGTGCTCTCCACCGCGAAGCTGCCCTGGCATGCGGGAAAAGAGGCGATGAATTTTCTCATGGGATTCGCCAAACCCCAGGGACGCCTCGCGGAGAAAATCGTGCCGCTGCTCGCCCATCCCTGTATCGGCCCCCGCCTGATCCCGCTCGCGCTTCGCGATCCCGCGCGGCGCCACCCGATCGAGGCGATCCTGCGGAACACCGCCACTCCGACCTGTCTCCGCGGAGGGGACTCCATCAACATGCTGCCCGGCTCGGTCTCGGTCGACATCGACGGCCGCCTCGCTCCGGGGCAAACCGCCGCGGATCTCATCGAAGAACTCCGTGCGGTGCTCCGCCCGGTTCTGGGGAATGTCGGTGAACTCACCGTCCTGCAGGAGTCGGAAGCAGTTTCCTTTTCCACCGACACCCCTCTCTACCGCGAGATCGAGCACACCCTGAAGAGCGTCGATCCGGAGGGACACGTCGTGCCCTCCCTCATTCCGGGGTTCACCGACAGCCGCAACTACGCCCGGCTGGGGGCGTGCTGCTACGGCTTTTACCCTCTGCAGCTCCCGCCCGACCTCGATTTCGCGGCGCTCTTCCACGGCGACAACGAGCGTATCCCGATCCAGGGATTCCACTGGGGGATGGAGACCCTGACGGAGATGTTGGTCCGATTCCTGCGGTCCGGCTGAGGAAAATCGGACAACCGGAGGGAACGGAGAACGGGCCCGGAGACCCGTTCTACGCGAGGGCGTCCTACTGGACTATTGGGAAAAGGCTCCCGATCAGTGGTTGAACATGAATTCCTTCGAGTTCAACACCGCCCAGAACACGTCGTTGAGGACGAGCTCGCGCTGCGCCGGGTCGTCTCCCGCCGCCTTGACCTGCGTCATGAGTTGCTTGACTTCCTCCGGCGTGGGTTTGCGGGTGAAGCTGCGGATGTAGATCTCCTCGATGACCTGCTCGGGAGTCTTTTTCTCCGCAAGGAGCCGCTTGACGAGACCGCCTTTTTCGACCTTCTCAGTCACGGTGGGACCGTTGAGCAGGTGCAGCGCCTGGGAGAGGCTCGGGTCCATCTTCACTTCGCAGGAACAAACCGTCTCACGGGTCGCCCGGCCGAAGGTGGTCAGGAAATAGTCGCTCGTTCGCCCGTCGGCGATCTGCACGGCACGGGAACCGAGCGGCAATCCCTGGAATTTGTTTTTCGTTTCGGTCACCTGGGTGATCGTGTCGAGCATGATCTCGGCGCGTTGGCGACGGATACGGGCCTTGGCGAAGTTGTTGAGGTCGTCCTTGTTGGAGGGATTCGCCTTGGTGGTACGCTGGTAGGTCGCGGAGTTGCAGATGTCCCGCACGAGTTGGCGGAAGTCATACTCATACTCGCCCTGGAAGCGCCCGGCCATCTCGGCGAGCAACTCCGGATTGGAGGCCGGATTGCTGATCCGCACGTCGTCCACCGGGTCAATGATCCCGACGCCGAAGAAGTGCGCCCAAACCATGTTGGCGATGTTGCGGGAGAAGAATTCGTTCTCGGGCGAGGCCATCCAGTTGGCCAGCACCTTGCGCCTGTCCTTGCCCTTCACATCGGGGGTTTCCCCACCGAGGAATTTCGGTGCCATGTTGGCTCCGCCCACGAAGTGCTTCACCTCGCCGCTACCCCGGTTGTAGACAATCTGCTCGCGCGGATCGACCCCTTGCTTCCGTCCCACTTGAGCAAAGAACGCCGCCCAGCTGTAGTAGTCATCCATGGTCCAGCGGTCGAAGGGGTGGTCGTGACACTGGGCGCACTGAAGTCGCATCCCCATGAAGACCTGGGCCACGTTTTCGGCGAGTTTGAGCGTGTTGCGCTCCACCTGATAGAAGTTCGTCGCGGGGTTCGCGAAACTGCCGCCTTCCGAAGAGATCATGTCGATCACGATCTCGTCGAGAGGACGATTCGCCGCGATTTGGTCCCGGAGCCAGGAGTTGTAGAGCAGGGCCGCTTTGTAAGAAATGCCCAGGCCCAGGTTATCGTTGGAGCGAATCTGGAGCAGCTCCGACCATTTCATCACCCAAAGCTCGGTGAATTCCTTGCGATCGAGAAGGGTGTCGATCACCTTGGATCTCTTCTTCGGATCTTTGTCCGCCATGAAGGCGGCGTATTCCTCACCGGTGGGCAGTTGTCCCACGATGTCGAGATGGACCCGGCGGAGGAACTCCTCATCGGTGCAAAGACCAGACGGGAGGATGCGGAGCTTGTGCAGTTTGTCGTGAACGAGTCCGTCGATGTAGTTGTTTTCCTGCGGCTTCGGACGGGTGTATTCGAGATCCTCGGGGATGACGATGGTCTGCGTCCCCACGGTATGGACGTCGTAGCGCACCATGACGAAAGCTTCGCCCCGTTTCCCGGCGGTAACGAGGCCCTCGGGGGTCACGGCGGCGGTGGGTTCGTTGTTGGTATTAAAAACGGCGAGGTCGGTGACGTCGCGGTCGTGCCCGTCCGAATATTTGGCCCGCACCGTGAGTTGCTGCGTCGCCCCGGCACCTTCGAGGACGAGTTTCGTCGGGTAGAGCTGCAGTTCGACCACCACCGGCACTTCTTCGAGAGCACGTTTGGTCGCCCCGTTGGCGATCCACTCGACGAAGGTGTTGTAGGCCGGGCTGTGTTTTTCGAAGAGCTTGCCGCCGGTATGGGGCACCGCCTCGATCGATTTCTCGACGAGGAGGGATTCCTCGGGAATGGCGAGGTTGATACGGTGCCCGGCCATCTCACGGGTGAGGCGATAGTGGTCGCCGTCGGGATCGTATCCGAAGATGGAAAGCATGAACCCGTCCTGCCCGCGGGCCGATCCATGACAGGCACCGGTGTTGCAGCCTTCGCTCATGAACACCGGAGCGACATCAAGGTGGTAGTCGACCGGACGATCCACTTCCGCTTCCTTGACGGTCACGGGAACGTTGACGACGTGTTCCGCGACCTTGACTTCCATTTCGGTTTTGCCGTCCTTGACCGGAGTAAAAATATTGCGCTTTTTCAAGTCGAGGAGGTTGGGGTCCTTCGGCGTGAAAGTGGCGTTGGGAGTGACGTCCCGGGTGGTGTCGTCCTCGTAGGTGGCCATGACCACGACCGACTGGGTGTCGCGGCTCTTTTCGAGAATGATGTCGGGCGGGAAAACCTCGACCTTGACGATTTTCTTGCCCAAGTCCTCGAGGGGCACGGCGTCCTTGAAGTCCTCTTCGTTCTTGGCCACGAGAGTGACCTCTTTCGGCCACACCGCTCCGTCCGTGATCCACTGGCGCAGTGTCGCGATCTCCTCCTTGGTGAGAATGCGCCCCTTCGGCGGCATCACGTCGGAATCATCCTCGGGAAGCGAGACCAGTTCGATCAGAAGCGACTCATCGGGTTTCCCCTTGACGAAGGAATGTCCTCCATCCCCTCCCTGAAGGAAGGCCGCCGCTTCGTCTAGGCGCAAATCCCCCTTGGCCTCCTCGGCATTGTGGCAACTGACGCAGTTGAACTCCAAAATCGGCTGAACGTCGCGGACGAAGTCGATTTTGGACTCGTTCGCACGCGCCGACGCGCCGACCAGAAGGGCGGCGGCGGCAAAGGGAAACAGACGATTTTTCATGGGGATGATGTTGGGTTGGACCTGAAATGACGGTGGGCGTTTGATTTCACCCGCTTACTTGTTTGCGCTCTCTTTCTGCGCTTCGAGGCGGAGTTGTTCGAGGCGGGAGAGCGGCTTTTCCTTTTTCTCCGCACTCGCGACCGCCGCCGGTTTGGCTTTTGCCTCCGCCACTTC
>CAYLJC010000015.1:5189-15723 GCA_964383345.1 uncultured Akkermansia sp.
CGAGACGATGGACGATGGGTTCGCCCTCTTTTACGAGGGTGACGGTGCAAAAGACCCCCTTGTGCTGACCCACCGGGGTTTTCTCGGATGTCACCACGGGAAAACTGAGCGTTTCGAGGTCGGACTTCAATTTCTGCACCACGGCGGTGGAGTGCGCCGGGAGCCCGAAAAGCTGCACATCGGCCTGTCCGCTGAACTCGCGGAGCTGTTCGACTTCCGCGATCATGTTGACCGTCTCGCCCTGTTTCGCCGTGGCCATGCTGATTTTCATCTGCACAAAGGGCTCTTCCACCGAGACCTTGACGAAGGGGGACGCACAGAAAGCCTTGCCTTTGCCGCCGTCGGACTCCGCCAGGATGGTGAGATTCCACGTGTTGATCTCGGCGTTGCCGTTGGCGTTGAGTTCGTACTCCAGTTCGGTTTGTTTCTCGCTGAAAGTCATCGTCGCGGGCGCGGTCACCCCGGGCGGGAGCCAGGGGAAACGGATCGTGATTTTCTTGTCGTATCCGTCCTTGCGATGCGCGTGCACCTTGAGCCGCAGGGTCCCGTTGCGCACGATGGGGACCTTGGGTTGGTCCACGGTGATGGAATACGGGAGAGGCTCGACCACGGAGACGGCCAGCTCGGGATGGTAGCGGCTGTAATACTCCACTCCGTTCTGGGGACCCCGCACAAAATCGAGGGTCTGCATGAATTTGCCGACAATCGGTTTGTCGCCGTCCACCGTTTTTGCCAACAAATCGTACATCCCCCCAGCGATGGGGGCATCGGGAGCGGCTTTCAGAAGGATCGGAAACTGGCTCGCGGATTTGGGGATGACTCCCGCTTCGAAGGTCACCCCTGCGGGCAGTTTCGGCATGTCCAGCTTGAGATCACCGGACACCCCGCGGCGAGTCGTGGTCACCACCATGGCGTAATAACCGCCCTGGGGAACGTCGAACTGCTTGAGATACTGGAGATCTCTCCGCAGCATTTCCCCCATCGTCACATCTATTCTCGGGGCCGGGACGACGGACTCGATCCGATAGACAAAATCCTCGCCTCCGCGAGAGAGCATGTCCTTGATCCTCACATAATAGGTCCCGTCGGCGGGAGCCTTGAACGCCAACTTGCCGTCCTTGGTTCCGTCGGCGTCATCGCTGGAACCCAATCCTTTCATTTTTTCATCGTAAATCGAAAGCACCGGATCCACCGGCGTGCCGATCGAGTCGGCGAACACGCGGAACTCGAAGGACTGATTTTTCTTCGCGGTGAACTGGAAATAGTCCTCATCGCCCTCCGTTTCCAGGATGCCGTTGAAGGCCAGCGGCAAGGCACCTCCCGGCGTCGCCTCGGTGTGCTTGTTGTTGGGTTCCTTTTCGAGGACGTTGTCAAAGGGGCTGATGCGGACCTCGTTCGGCGACGGCGGGCTCATTCCGTCCTTCAGCGCAAAAATCCCCACCGTGTCATTGAGCGCTTCGAGGGGGAGCTTTGCCTTCCACTGGTAGGGACCGTTGTCATCACCGAGCATGGTGAACTCCATCTCGGTGCCCGCCTTGCCCCCGGCCGGATAAATCGCGGGGGGACGGGGAAAATTACCGATATGGGCGCGATAGCGACCGCGCCCCTTGTAGGAGGCGTCGCGAACCTCGACGATGTAGGCACCGTCTGCGGGCGCTTTGACGGACAGAACCGACTCCTGCTTGAGAAGCGCGGAACCGTCGGCGGAGGCAATCTGGGTGCCGTCCTTGTGGTAGATCGCCACGTAGGGATCCACCGCGATCTGCTGCCGGATGTAGTTGTTCCTAAGCCCCACCCCCCCCCACCCATCCACCCCCCCCAGCTCCCGGATGAAGGAGATCCTCAGCCCCTCGATCTCCACGGAGATGCGCTCCCCTTTCTTCGCGGTAACTTCGTAAAAATCCGTCTCTTCGGTCTTGGCTTCCGCCTCGATCGTGACGTTCATCGGAATCTTCTGCGGATTGGCCATATCGTCGTTGGGCTCGACCTCGGCGTGGTTGGGGAACTGCGACACCCAGAAGGTCCGCGCATAACTCATCCCGCTGCGGCAGCGGATCCGCAGATGATGCTCCCCGAGACGGCAGTCGGGCGCGATCACCAGGGTCACTTCCACCTTTCTGGCATCAATCACCTTGAGATCCTTCGCGGTGATTCCGGGATAGTGGAAAATCACTTCCTCGGCATCGCTCAGAAGATTGCCCATCAGCGTGACTTTCACCTCCGAACCGGTCTGGCCGCCGCGGGGGACGGAAGTGACAAAATCAGGCGAAGCGGCTTCGACAAAAGCCCCGGACAGGACAAATGCCGCCAGCCCGAAGGCTGCCAGCACCTGCACGAAGGGAATCTTGGAAACCGCACTCCGGGGGGACAGAATACGTTTCATGCTGTGGGAATGGGAGGAATCGGAATTAGGCCGAAGCTTTGGCGACGATGTCATCAATCACGCTGCCGCCGTCGACGATCTCCATGGGACGAGGTCCGGGGGCGATGAGTTCCTTGTCGGCATTGATCCCCATCTGGGAATACACCGTCTTGGCGAAGGACTGCACGTCCACCGGATTTTCCTCGGGCTCGGCCGCGAGGGAATCGGAACTGCCGTAGACATACCCACGCTTGATCCCGCCGCCGGCGAGCATCGTGGAGAAGACCTTGGGCCAGTGATCGCGGCCATCGGTTTTATTGATCTTGGGCGTGCGCCCGAACTCGGACGAGACCATCACGAGAGTGGAGTCGAGGAGTCCGCGCTCATCGAGATCGGTGAGCAGGGCGGCCAGCGCCTTGTCAAAGTCGGGAACCAGTCGCGAAATGCCGGACTGGATGCGGTCGTGGTGGTCCCAGGACCCGTAGGTCAGGGTGACCAGACGAACCCCCGCCTCGACGAGACGACGCCCCAGAAGCATGCGCATCCCGGCGGTGTTCTTGCCGTAACGTTCCTTGGTCTTCTCGTCTTCCTTGGCGAGATCGAAGGCATCGCGGGCTTCCGCGGAACCGATCAGGCTGTAGGCCTTTTGATAAAAGCTGTCCATCGCATCGATCGCGTCGGCCTGCTCCATGTTGCGGAAGTGGCTGTCGACCGCCTCCAGCATGGTGCGGCGGCGCTCGAAGCGGGCGTTGTCCACCCCGCCGGGAAGCGTGAGGTCACGCACCTGGAACCCCTTGTCCGCAGCCGGGTCGCTCCCGACGGAGAACGGACCGTACATCGAGCTGAGGTAGCCGGTACCGGCGAACTCGTTCGGCATGTTGGGCACACAGACATAGGGCGGGAGATTCTTGCGGGAGCCGAACTCATGAGAAACCACAGAACCGAAGCTGGGGAACGAAATCGCCGGGCTGGGACGATAGCCGGTGAACATGTTGTGGACACCGCGCTCGTGCGCCGCTTCCCCGTGGGTCATCGAGCGGATCACCGTCATCTTGTCGGCGACCTTCGCGAGATGCTTCAAATTTTCGCTGAACTGCAGCCCGTCCACATTGGTATTGATCGCCCCGTAGGGGCCGCGGTACTCGACCGGCGCGTAGGGCTTGGGGTCCCAGGTTTCCTGGTGGGCGGAACCGCCGGGGAGGAAAATGTGAATGAGAGACTTGGCGACCCCTTCCTTGGACTCATAGAACTTGGCCTGGGCGCGCGCCTCCACCTTGAGGAGCTCGGGCAGCGCCAATCCCAACCCTCCGGCGAAACCGACCTGCAAAAAACTACGACGAGTTGCCATGCCTGAGTTGTGAAATCCTGAGCAGCCTTTCATAATGGAGAATAGGGTTGGGTTGTTGATCGAACAAAGTCTGGAATCATCCTACACTCAAGAGGCGTCTTTACGTAGAGCGTGTCTACGGATACGAGCGGGGGCCAATTTGAGCCATCGCGAATCCGCATTATCGCCATGTGATTCCGGGAGACGAATCCCGTAAAATATCGTATGGTTTTCTCGAATTTCGACTAAAATCAGAGCCAACCGGTGCGGAAATGCGTAAAAAATATCGGCACCCGCTTCCGGGGGCTCGTTCGGTGCAATGTTTTCCCCTTGTATGAAATCCACTTCTCTCCTCCTCACAGCTCTCTCCGTGGTCTTGCTGGGCTTTCAAACCCTCCCCGCCGCTGACAAAGCCGCCAAGGTCACCTACGCGGACGACGTGTTCCCCATTCTCGACAGCAAGTGTCTCAGTTGCCACAACACCGACGAAGCCAAGGGCGGCCTGGATCTCGCCAGCTTCGGCTCGACCCTGGCGGGCGGTTCCGGCGGGGCCGTGGTCATCTCGGAGGATCCCAAATCCTCCCGCCTCTACACCCTCGCCTCCCACAGCGAGGAACCCATCATGCCGCCCAAGGGCACCAAGGCGACCGAAGACGAATTGAAAATCATCGCCGCCTGGATCGCCGGAGGATTGCTGGAGACCAAAAACTCCAAGGCGAAGAAAGCGGACAAACCGAAGGTCGACTTCAATTCCATCACCGCCACCGGGAAACCCGAGGGCCCCCCGGCCATGCCCGAGCACCTCCTCCTCGAGCCCGCTGTCGTGACCGAACGCCCCAATTCCATCCCCGCCCTCGCCCACAGTCCCTGGGCTCCGATCCTCGCGGTCGCCGGGCAAAAGCAGATCCTTCTCTATCATTCGTCCGACTACGACCTCCTCGGCGTCCTCCCCTACCCCGAAGGATTTCCCCAAACCCTCTCCTTCAGCCCCAACGGAGCCTATCTTTTCTGCGGCGGCGGGCGCGCCGGAAAATCCGGCAACGTCGTCGCCTGGGACATCAAAACCGGCGAGCGCATCATCGAAGCGGGCAAGGAATACGACATCGTTCTCGGGGGCGATATTTCCCCGGACCTGAAAAACGCCATCATGGGTGGCCCCGGCCGCCTCATCAAACTCTGGGACACCGTCGCCGGCGAACAGATCAGCAGCATCAAGAAACACACCGATTGGGTCCTCTCCGCCGCTTACAGCCCCGACGGCGTCATCTACGCCACGGGAGACCGCAATGGCGGGCTCTACGTCTGGGAAGCCGCCACCGGCTATGAATTTTACACCCTCAAGGGGCACACCCTCGCCGTGACCGACCTCGACTGGCGCGCCGACGGCAATGTCCTCGCCTCGGCCAGCGAAGACGGGTCCGTGATGCTTTGGGAAATGAGCGGCGGCACCCAGATCAAGAAATTCGACGCACACCGCGGCGGCGTGCTGGGAGTGGATTTCGCCCCCGACGGCACCATCGCCACCGTGGGTCGTGACAAAAATCTGAAAATCTGGAAAGGCGACGGGAGCGCCATCCGCACCATCGCGGCCTCCAGTGAGATCGTTCTCAGCGTCGCCGTGAGCGAAGACAGCAAGCGCGCCTTCACCGGCGACCTCCTCGGGAATATCAAAGCCTGGGACCTCACCAAGGGGACCGAACTCGCCCTCATCGACGCCAACCCCCCGCCGATCGAACAACAACTCGCCTATTCCGAAAAACGCATCGGCGAACTCACCGGCAAACTTCCCGAACTGGAAAAGGGCATCAAAGCCGTTTCGGCGGAACTGACCGCCGCCCGCGCCCAGCTCGCCGAAGTGGACAAAACCCTCGCCGCCGCCGCCGCGTCCCAAAAAACCGCGAGCGCCGCCGTGGCGAAACTCGATGCCGCCGTCAAAGCGCTCACCCCCGTCGTGGCCAAAGAGAAGGAAAACACCACCGCAAAAAATGCGGCGCTGAAAACACTCCAGGACACTCTCGCCTCGACCACCGCCGCCCTGAAACCCCAGCAGGACGCCGCCACCGCCGCCACCGCCGCACTCGCCGCCAGGGAAACCGCCCTCACAGCCGCCACCACCGCTTTGACCACCGCCAAGACGGCGGCCGCCAAACCGGCCCTGACCCCCGAGCAGCAAAAGCAACACGATGCCCTTGCCGCCGCGCGGAATGCAGCGACCCAAGCCCGTCAGGCCGCCGATGCCGCGGTCCTCGCGAAGACAAAAGAACAGGCCGCCCTCGCGGGCCAACTCGAAGAGGCGAAAAAACTCCTCGCCGCCGCCGGATCTGACGCAACCCGCGGTGCCACAGCCGCCGAAGCGATCCGCCAGATCGAAGCCAAAGCAAAAACCGTCGCATCCGCCCTCGCCGCCGCAAAATCCGATCAAAACGCCAAAGGCGAACTCCTCGCCAAAGCCGAAGCCGCCTTTGCTCCGCTCCGCCAGGCCGCGGCCGCCGGGGCCGAGACGGTCAAAAAGGCCCGCGCCGACCTCGCCGCCAAAACGACCGCCTCGGAGCAGGCCGGAAAAGCCCGCAACGACGCCAAAACCGCCGCCGATAAAGCCGCCGCCCTCCTCGCTGCTTCCCAGGCAAAAATCGCCGAACTCAAAGGCAAACTCCCCCCGGCCCAAACCGAAGCGAGCGCCGCCGGTGCCGCCCTCGCCGCCAAACAAAAGGAACTCGCCGCCGCCAATACCTCCCTCGCCGCCGCCCGCGCCGATCTGAAAAAAGCCGACGATCTTCTCGCCGCCACCACCAAACAGAAAGAGGCCGCCACTGCCAAAGTCGCCGCCGTCGTGGCCAAAGAAGCCGAGACAAAACAATCAATCGCCCGGACCAAAGCCGAACTGGAGAACTCCCGCTTCCTGCAAAAGAAATGGCAGGCCGCCGCAATCAACCTCACCGCCGTGCGTGAAAGCGAAAATCTCGACGATATGGCCGGGAAACTCGATGACATGATGGCCGAGGAAACCGAAGCCAAAAAAGAAGTCGAAGAGGCGGTGATCGCCCGCACCGAGGCCCAGTCCACCCTCGCCACGGCCAAGAAAGCGGTCGAGACCGGCACCCTCGCCCTGCAGGAAAAATCCGCCTCCGTCCTCGAGCGCGCCCTCAAACTCGTCGCGAGTCGCGCCGTCGCCGAACTGCGCGAGGAAGCGATCCTGAGCCAGGCCTCCCCCGAAATCGTCGCGAGACGACTCCCGCGCTCGCCGCCACCACCCCGACCACAACGGCGAACTCCGAACACACGGCCGAGCTCGGCGTCGTCGTCGCCGAGACCCTCTCCTACAAAACCCCCGAAGAAATCAGCGCCGAGGTCAGCAGCCTGAAGTCGCGCCTGGGTGAACTCGAACAATTCCTCGCCAACACCTACGTCGAGGCCACCAAAACCAAATCAACCGTCCTCGCCGCCGATCAGGTAGCCCGCGAAACCCCGCAGGTCATCGCCGAGCGCACCAAAATCGAAGAGGCCGCCGCTCGGGAGCTCGCCGAAGCCGAGGCCGAACGCAAGCGCCAGGAGCAAGCCCTCGCCGACCAGAAAAAACACATCGAAGAGCTGCGGGCGAAATACCTCTCAACCCTGCCGAAGCGCGAGGGGTGAACGCACCCTTTCGCGTCTTTTTGCGCTTTTGAAAGGTGCCGAACACGCCTATGTTCGGGACCACCGGAACAGGATGTCCTGTCTCCGTGCGCTGCCCCGCACTCCCGCCATGAAGTTTTCACCCGTTCTCCCGCCGCTTCTCGCCGCCGCTTGCGGCGCCGGGCTTTTCCTGACCGGCTGTGAAAAAGTCCGACCCTGGCTCGAGACGGTCAAAACCGCCCTCGACCGCGAAACCGCCGCGGAAGCCGCCGCCCGCCAACCGCTCGACGAGGCCGACATCCCGCCGCCGCCCGCGCCGGTGAAAATGGAGCCCGTCATCAACAAGGAAGCCCGCGTTTCCGTACTCGGCTACCACGACTTCACCAACGGCCCCTCCACCAACGACATGATCCTCAACATCGAGGATTTCCGCCGTCAAATGCAGGCCATCCAAGACGCCGGTCTCCCCGTGATCAGCATGCGACAGTTCCTCGACTGGAAACAGGCCAAGGCCGACATCCCCGCCGAATCCATCCTCATCACCATCGACGACGGCTGGAAGGCGACCCACACCCTCGCCATGGACGTGCTCAAGGAGTTCGGATATCCCTACACGGTTTTTCTCTATAAAAACTACGTCGACATCGGAGGGCGCTCCCTCACCTACGACGAAATCCGCGAACTCGCCGCCAACGGCGCCACCCTTTCCAGCCACTCCCTCAGCCACCAGAACATGGCCCGTCGCGAAGGTCGCTCCGAGGCCGGATACGATGCCTGGCTGCGGGCGGAACTCGAAGACTCCCACCGCTTCCTCGAGGAGCACTTCGGCGACACCGGTGCGGTCATCAAGACCTTTGCGTTTCCCTACGGCATCTACAGCGACCGCGCCCTCGAACTGGCCGAAAATTTCGGGTACGAAGCCTGCTTCACGGTCAACGGGGAGAAGACCGGCTGGGACACCGACAACATGCAGATCGGTCGGTATGTGGTGCATGGAACGACCCTCGCGAACTTCGAACCCGCCCTCAACTTCGGCGGAGGCAGCGTCACCTCCGCCGGACGCAAGCTCCTCACCGAATCCACCAGCGAAACCGGCGAAGAGCAGGCCCCTCTCGTCACCGTGAAACCTCCCGCCAACAGCGTCCTCGGCAACCGTCTCCCCCTCATCGAGATCGATCTCTCCCGGCTCGACGGAGTCGATCCCGCGAGCCTGACCCTGCGCGTCACCGGTTTCGGCGTCGTCCCCCATCGCTTCGATCCCGCCACCGGCCTCCTCACCTATCAGATCCCCCAACGGATCCGTCTCGACACCTGCGGCGTCCAGCTCAGCTTCCGCCACGCCGGCTCTCCCGACAACGAAGTGATCGGCTGGAGCTTCGAGATCGACCAAGCGGCCGAGTATCTCTCCTCCGACGTCACCGCTCCCGGCCAAAACGATCCCCTTCCCTCCGACCCCCAAGACTCTTAGCTCCTGCTTCCTCCCCATGTTCTCCACCCTCTCCGACAATCTCCAGGAAACCTTCAAAAAACTCCGTGGGCACGGCAAGCTCACCGAGAAAAACATCTCCGACTCTCTCCGCGAAGTCCGTCTCGCCCTCCTCGAGGCCGATGTCGAATTGTCCGTCGCCAAGGACTTCATCGCCCGGGTCAAGGAGAAGGCTCTCGGGGAAACGGTTCTCCGCAGCATTCAGCCCGGCCAACAAATCGTCAAAATCTTCAATGACGAGATCGCCACACTCCTCGGCGGCGACGCCGCCCCTCTCGATCTCAATCCTCCCGCCCGCCTTCTCCTCGTTGGTCTCAACGGCGCCGGGAAAACCACCACCTCGGCCAAGCTCGCCCTCCACCTCCGCAAAGAAGGCCGACGCCCTCTCCTCGTCGCCTGCGACCTCTACCGCCCCGCCGCGATCGAGCAACTCGTGACTCTCGGCAAGCAGATCGACATCCCTGTTTTCCGACCCGAACCCGGCGAAACCGATGTGCTCAAAGTCGCCAAAGCCGCCCTGAAATGGGCCGAAGATCAGGGCGGCACCGTCACCATTTTCGACACCGCCGGACGTCAGGAAGTCGACGGCGCTCTCATTGAAGAACTGAAACAACTCCACCGTTTTCTCGCCCCGAGGGAGACACTCCTCGTCGCCGACGCCGCCACCGGACAACAGGCCGTCAATGTCGCGCGCACCTTCGACGAGAGTGTCGGCATCACCGGCATCGTTCTCACCAAACTCGACGGCGACGCTCGCGGAGGAGCCGCCCTCTCCATGCGCGGTGTCACCGGACGGCCCATCAAATTTGTCGGTGTCGGCGAAAAATTATCCGACTTCGAGGCCTTTGTCCCCGACCGCATGGCCGGACGCATCCTCGGCATGGGCGACATCGTCGGATTGGTCGAACGCGCCGCCGACGCCATCGACGAAAACGAGGCCCTCCGCATGGCCGAGCGGATGAAGGGAGCCAACTTCGACTTCAACGACTTCCTCGCCCAGATGCGCATGATGAACCGCATGGGAGGAATGCAGAGCGTTCTCGGAATGATCCCCGGCATGGGAGACAAGCTCAAGGGGGTCAATCTCGATGAGAACCGGATGAAACGCACCGAGGCCATCGTCCTTTCCATGACCCCGAAAGAACGCAGCCGCCCCGAGATCATCAAAGCCTCCCGTCGTCGCCGCATCGCCCACGGCAGCGGCGTCACCGTCACCCAGGTCAACCAGCTCCTCAAACAGTTCGGCCAGATGCGCAAAATGATGCGCAGCAAAGGCAAAATGAGCCAGATGATGAAGCAGTTCGGCGGCGGGAAAATGCCGTTTTAGCGACAACGCCACCGCCTCCGCAGATCGCTCCTGCCCTTCCGGCAAAAGTACAGAAAAAGTTGGCATCTTCCCCCTACGCCTGATTTTCCATAACCACAAACACAGCCAAAATCCGCGCTGCTTTTGTGTCGGGCGGTGGCAGGTGATTCGCTGATAGTGAGCCTGTTCGGGCCGGGCATTCGGGCTTGCAATGCCAAGTCAGTGGGCTATACAAAATCCAGCCATCGGTGGAAACCCTGCCTGCCCGCGCCCCCCGAACGCATGACATCTCCCTCTCCATCCCGTCGTTTTGCCTCCGGAAAATCCCTACCCGGTCGGGAAAATCCAAGGCCCTCTCATCGCGGACACGACCATTCCCTCGAGGTCCGTCGATTCCTCTATCTCCTCTTCCGCTGGCGGGGGTGGATCGTTCTCCCGCTC
>CAYLJC010000016.1:0-13460 GCA_964383345.1 uncultured Akkermansia sp.
TCTTTGCCTTTTCGCCGCCTCGCTCCAGGCGGAGGAAGCACCCGTTTGGCACGATCTTTTTAATGGCAAGGACCTCGAGGGCTGGGTCGATGTCAACACGAGCCCGGAGACCTGGAGCGTGAAAGACGGTCTCCTCGTGTGCAAAGGATCGCCCATCGGAGTGATGCGCAGCGAGAAGCAGTACGAAAACTTCATCCTGCACATCGAATGGCGGCACATGGAAGCCGGCGGGAACTCGGGGGTATTTGTCTGGAGCGAAGGCACCGTCCCCGCGGACCGGCGTCTCCCCAAGGGCATGGAAGTGCAGATGCTGGAATTGCAGTATCCCCGATTGAACCCCGACAAGGACGGAAAACCCCGGCACCCCGGATATGTCTCGGGCGAACTCTTCGGTGCGAACGGCCTCGAAGCCATCCCCGACAATCCCCGTGGCCGT
The DNA here is from genome assembly GCA_964383345.1 of uncultured Akkermansia sp. Lineage (GTDB taxonomy): Bacteria > Verrucomicrobiota > Verrucomicrobiia > Verrucomicrobiales > DEV007 > Arctic95D-9. The sequence continues at coordinate 437 of CAYLJC010000016.1, forward strand.
CGCAGCATGTCCTACGAGATGCGCTGCAAGGGCAAGGGCGAATGGAACACCTACGACGTCGTCTGTGTGGACGGCACCATCAAACTCTCCATCAACGGAAAATTCGTCAACGGCATGAGCGAATCCACAGTGCGCAAAGGCTATCTCTGCCTCGAATCGGAAGGAGCGGAAATCCACTTTCGCAACATCCGCCTCCTCGAGCTGCCGAACGGCCGGGTCACACCCGAGCAGACCGCGCCGGTGGTGGAGTGAGCGACGGGGGGAAGGCGGGCGCACTGTCACCCGCACAAACGTTGCGCGAGTGCATCCCGCGTCATGTCGGCGCTCCTCCCTGCCGCCCCCGGTCACCCCTCGCGCACCTTGTCCTCGCAGCCTTTGATGTCGAGCTTGCCCGAGGCGAGGATGGGGATTTCTTCGACATCGACGATCTTTTTCGGGATCCAGAGAGCGGGGACGCCGTCGGCGGCGAGCTTGCCGCGGAGTTCTTTTAAATCGATGTCAGGGTTGGAACTGAGGAGGATGAGAGCCTCGCCCTTGGCCTCGTCGGGGACGCCGACGATGGCGATGCGGCGCTCGTCCTCGGCGTGGCCGAGGGCTTTGTTGATGAGATCCTCGACCGTCTCGTGCGGCACCATTTCGCCGCCGATCTTGGAAAAGCGGGAGAGACGTCCCTCGATGAAGAGAAAGCCGTCCTCGTCGAGCCGCCCGAGATCGCCGGTCTTGAACCAGCCGTTTTTCATGACCGCGGCGGTTTTTTCAGCCTGATTGAGGTAGCCTTCGAAGATGTTGGCTCCCCGCAGCCAGATCATGCCCGAGGAATGGAGCGGGAGAGGCTCGTTGGTCTCGGGATCGGTGATGCGCACGGCGACGCCGGGAATGAACTGGCCGACGGACCCCGGTCGGTGGTTCGGCAGGACGGGAGCGCCGCTGCCCTCGGGAGGGACGACATCGGGCAGGTTCACGTTCGTCACCGGCGAGGTCTCGGTGAGGCCGTAGCCCTCCAGAACGGGTTTTCCAAAACGTTCCTCGAAATTCTCGGCGACCTTTCTGGGGAGCTTTTCGGCCCCGGTGATGACCAGCTTGAGGCAGGCGAGTTGCTCCCGGGTCGCCTTGCGGAGATAGCCGCGGAGGAAGGTGGGCGTGGCGAGGAGGAGACAGAGGGAGTGCTCCTCGATGAGTTCGGCCAGTTTCCCGACTTCGAGCGGGCTCGGGTAAGTCACCACGCTGACCCCCTCGATCATCGGATACCACATCGTGACGGTGCAACCGAAGCTGTGGAAAAGCGGGAGCGACCCGAGGACCTTGTCATCGGAGCGCAGGTCGATGCGCGAGCCGAACTGATTCACATTGGCGAGAAGATTGCGATGGGAGAGCACCACCCCCTTGGGCTCTCCCGCGCTGCCGCTGGTGAACAACAGCACCGCCTCTTCCGAGCCGCCCTGCTTCGGGAGTTTCAAAAGCGAAGCGATGGCCCCGGCGGGGAGCAGCTTGGAAAAACCGAGCCACAGCCCGATCCTGGCTTTCATCCCCGGGAGGACGCGGTCGAGGAGGATGAGCTGCCGCTCCGGCGGCCACGGGAAGGCGGTCATCTTGCGCACGAAAGGATCGGCGGTGATGAACTTGTCGATATCCGCCTGGTCGATGCACGAGGTGATCGCCTTCTCCCCGGCGGTGAAGTTGAGGTTTACCGGCACCTTGCCCGCGAGCAGCACCGCGAGATTGGCGAGGATACCGCCCTTGCCGGGAGGCAGGATGATGCCGACCCGCGGCTTCCGGGTTTCCTTGCGGATCACTTTGGACAGCGCGATCCCGGCGGCGAGGAGCTTGTCGAAGCGCAGCTTCGAACCGTCCAGCCCGTCGATGATCTCGGCGGAGCGCCCGTGCTTCTTGAGCCCGCGAACGATCTCCCGGGCGAGGTGGCTCCGGAGGATGGGTCGCGCGGCGTAGGCCGTCTCCGCCGCGATCAGCAGATTCTCGGTGAAATTCGCGAGAGTGGCGGCCTCGCGCTGGAGCGGTTCGCCGAAGGAGAGGACGATGCGCTCGATCTCGCTGCGATTCTCGACCCCGAGAGCCGACTCCTCGGGATGATCGACGAACAGCGGCAACACCGGAGCCCCCGCGCTGGTGAGGAACCGGACCGTCTCCGCCGGGACCGTCAGATTCTGCCCGCTGCGCGCGTGGACGATACCCGGGACGAAAACGACCACGCTGCCCTCGGCGAGGTACTGGTGCAGCTCCTTTTTAAAAGCCGCCTTCGTCGCTTCGTCGGAGGAAAACTCCACCGCGTGAGGGTCCTCCTTGTCGAGATGGGCTTGCAGCAGTGGATCGTAGTCGAGGGCGCGGTCGATCAGAAAGACGAGCTTCCGTCCCGAGAGCAGCTTCTCCAGATGGAGGAGATCCTGAAACGCGAGGCGGTTGGCGATGATGAGAACGCCGACGGCGGGCAGGTGAGATTCCCCGTGGAGTTCGAGTTTGTCGCGATGACTGGCCATGGTAGAAAGTGTGGCTTCTTTTACGGAGATTTCGACCAGTTTAGCGGAAAAGCGGCGATTCCTCACTTTTATTTGATCCCTCTCTTGAAATGAGCGCCAAATTTGCCAGTCTTAGCTCTTCCTTTTTCACCCCCCCCCATCAACCCCCTTGTATCCTGAGATGAACACCCTTATCGTCCTCATCCCCCTGTTCGGCGTCCTCGCCCTGGCCTACACCTTCTGGCGTTCGGCCTGGGTCGCGAAACAAGACCCGGGCACGCAAAAGATGCAGCAGATCGGCGGATTCATCGCCGACGGAGCGATGGCCTTCCTCCGCGCCGAGTACAAAGTCCTCGCGATCTTCGTGGCCTGCGTCGCCGCACTACTGGTGTTCGGAGGGATCAAAGACCCCGTCAACAGCTCCCCCTACGTGGCGCTCTCCTTCGTCGTCGGGGCCCTCTGCTCCGCCCTGGCCGGCTTCATCGGGATGCGGGTGGCGACCCAGGCCAACACCCGCACCACCCAGGGTGCCCGCACCAGCCTCGGCGAAGGACTCAAAATCGCCTTCGCGGGCGGTTCCGTGATGGGACTCGGTGTCGTCGGTCTCGGCGTGCTCGGCCTCGGGGTGCTCTTCCTCATTTTCTCAAAATCCATCGGCACCGACGCCGCCTCCATCACCAAGGTGATGACCATCGTCACCGGCTTCTCCTTCGGGGCCTCCTCCATCGCCCTCTTCGCCCGGGTCGGCGGCGGGATTTATACCAAAGCCGCTGACGTCGGCGCGGACCTCGTCGGCAAAGTCGAGGCCGGCATCCCCGAAGACCACCCGCTCAACCCCGCGACCATCGCGGACAACGTGGGGGACAACGTCGGCGACGTCGCCGGCATGGGAGCCGACCTTTTTGAATCCTACGTCGGATCCATCATCGGCACGATGGTCCTCGGCACCGTCTTCATGGTCCTGCCCGAATTTTCCGACCTCCCCCTCGCCGGAGTTCTCCTGCCCCTGCTCCTCGCCGGACTCGGCATCGTCGCCTCCATCATCGGGACCTTCCTCGTGCGGGTGAAGGACGGGGGAGATCCGCAAAAGGCGCTCAATCTCGGTGAGATCGTCGCGGGGGGCATCATGCTGCTCGGAACCTACCTCATCATCGGTCGGCTTCTCCCCGACAAATGGGTCGTGGATGGCGCGGAATTCACCTCCCTCGGCGTCTTCGGCGCCATCGCCGTCGGACTCCTCTCGGGAATCGTGATCGGTTACATCACCGAGCACTACACCGGCACCGGGAAAAAACCGGTCATCGGGATCGTGCGTCAGTCCCTCACCGGCTCGGCCACGAACATCATCGCCGGTCTCGGGGTGGGCATGATGTCCACCGCCCTGCCCATCATCGTTCTCGCCGCCGCGATTCTCCTCTCCTACGACCTCGCCGGTCTCTACGGCATCGCCATCGCCGCCGTCGGGATGCTCGCCAACACCGGCATCCAGCTCGCCGTCGACGCCTACGGTCCCATCTCCGACAACGCCGGTGGCATCGCCGAGATGAGCGATCTCCCCGCCGAAGTCCGCCAGCGCACCGACAAGCTCGACGCCGTCGGCAATACCACCGCCGCCATCGGCAAAGGCTTCGCCATCGGATCCGCCGCCCTCACCGCCCTCGCACTCTTCGCCGCCTTCAAAACCACCTGGGAACAAACCCACGGGACCAAGCTGATGATCGAAGTGACCGATCCGAGAGTCGTCGCCGCCCTCTTCGTCGGGGCGATGCTGCCCTTCCTTTTCTCCGCCCTCTCCATGGAAGCGGTCGGTCGCGCCGCCATGGCCATGATCGAGGAAGTGCGCCGTCAGTTCCGCGAGATCCCCGGACTCCGCGCCGGCCTCGAAGCGATGAACCGCAACGACGGCAAACCCGTTTTGGAATGGCCCGCCGCCGACCAGCGCGCCTACGAAGACGCCCACGGGCAGGCCGAGTTCGGCAAATGTGTCGAGATCTCGACCAAAGCCGCCATCCGCGAAATGGTCAAGCCGGGCGTGCTCGCCATCGCCGCTCCCGTCGCGGTCGGATTCCTCGGCGGTGCCGAAATGCTCGGCGGCCTCCTCGCCGGAGTGACCGTCACCGGCGTGCTCCTCGCCCTCTTCCAGTCGAATGCCGGCGGCGCCTGGGACAACGCCAAGAAGATGATCGAAGAAGGCCACGAAGTGAACGGCGTGATGGTGAAAAAAGGCTCCGAAGCCCACAAAGCCGCCGTCGTCGGCGACACCGTCGGCGATCCCTTCAAAGACACCTCGGGTCCCTCGCTCAACATCCTCCTGAAGCTCATGAGCGTGGTTGCGCTGGTGATCGCTTCGATGATCTGAGGGATCCACGCACAGGCCCCGACCTCCGCCGAAACGCCGCCTTCCCGGCGTGCGGTGGTGCGGTGGCGGATCAGCCTTGCGGGGTGTTTCTCCCGAGCGCCTCGCAGGCGGCCCTCACGACCCAGCCTTTGCTTTCCAGGGTGGTGCGGGCGGTGTCCTCGTCAACGCCGGTGAGGTCGCGCACGATGCGCACGGCCCGGTCGCGCAGTTTCCCGTTGGAGGGATTCAGGTCGATCATGAGATTGCCCATCACCTTGCCCGAATGGGTCATTGACAGGGTGGTGATGAGGTTGAGGACGAGCTTGGTGGCGGTGCCGGCTTTCAGGCGGGTCGAGCCGGTGAGGATCTCGGGTCCGGTGTCGGGCAGGATGGCCCGGTCGGGGAGGGGATGGTCGCGGTAGGCGGGATTGCAGCAGAGCAGCACGGTGGTGGCACCGCGTTTTTTCGCCTCGCCGAGACAGCCCCAGACAAAGGGGGCGTGGCCGCTCGCGGAGATCCCGATGACGACGTCGTCTTTGGTGATGCGCCGCGAAAAAATCGCCCGTTTCCCCGCTTCGTGGTCGTCCTCGGCCCCCTCGACCGCGCTCCAGAGGGCGGTGCGCCCGCCCGCGATGATGCCCTGGACGAGATTCGCGGGCGTGCGGAAGGTCGGAGGGCATTCGCTCGCGTCGAGGACCCCGAGGCGACCGCTCGTGCCGGCCCCGCAGTAGAAAAGGCGTCCGCCTCCGGCAAAAGCCCGCACGACCTCGCACACGGTCCATTCGATGTGGCGGCTCTCGGCGAGGATTTTTCCGGGGAGGGTTTTGTCCTCTTCGAGCATCAGGCGGATCGCGTCGGGGAGGGGGAGTTCGGAAAAACGGGTGGATTTGGGGTGGCGCGATTCGGTGGGGGAGGCGGAGACGGGTCGCCAGGTCTGCATCGTTCCGCGGGGATCGGCGATCGGTGGGGCCGCTGCGACCGAGCGGAGGGTGGAGACTTCGCCGTCTCCGCGCCGGGCCATTTCCACCGCGCCCCAGACGGCGGGCCGTTCCAGGGGGGTGATCTCCGCCTCGGGCCAGGCGTTGCGTATCCTAGCGACAACGCCCTCGGTGAAGGCGGGATTTCTCAAAAGGACGGAGCCGTTGAGGACAAACTGCACCGTTTTGCCGACCCCGGCGATCCGCGCGGCGCAGGTCACGGCGTCTTTGCTGAGGCGCAGGGTGGCGCGATGGAGGATGGCGAGGGCGATCTCATCCTCTCGGGAGGCGGCGGCTTCGAAGACAACGCGGGCGAGGCTGGCGAGTTCGGTTTTGCTTGCGGCCGCCGACCACTCGATGAGCGACTCGGGTTCGTTCATCTGGAGAAAGTCGAGAATGTCCGCTCCCAGAGGAGGCCAATCCGCGTCGATGTCCGAGATCGTGACGATGGAGCGCAGGGCGTGCAGGGCGATGTCGCAGGAACTGCCGCGATCACCGATGACGTGGCCGCGTCCGCCGACTTTCACGGTGCGTCCGTTGCGGTGGCGTCCGAGGCAGCAGGATCCGGTGCCGCTCACGAGGAGGACCTGGGCGTTGCAATCCGCGCGCCACTCCACTGTTTCCAGGGCGGGGACGAGGTCGTCGGTGACGATGGCGGGGATGCCGGGCCAGGCGCGTCCCACTGCGGCGGTGAGCCGTTCCCTGTCGCCCTCGGAGCGCACTCCGGCGAATCCGATGCCGATGCGCTCCGGCGGGAGGGGGAGTTCGTGGCGGATTTCTTCGAGTCGTGCGTCGAGGGCTTCGCCGCTGAGATGGTGGAGATTCCCCGGCCCGAGGGTGAGCGAGGTGAGAATGGTCTCGGTGGCGCTGTCCACCAGCAGGGCCGAGGTCTTTGTTCCGCCGCCTTCGATTCCAAGTATGATCATATCGGGTTCGCGCCCGAATTAACACGCAAAAGCCCTTGGGAAAAAGAGAATCCTTGGTCCTGCGGGAATCTTGCTCTTGCTCTCGATTTCAATTTCGATTTCGATTTCGATTTTTTCGGGACGGGTATTGATGAAGCGGGCGGGGCTGTTCAGCCGTTCGGCAGGCCGGCGCGGTGGATCGCGGCCATTTCTTCCGGCGAAAGGGCCCGGTTCAGGATGAGGAATTCGTCGATGCGCCCGTTCAGGCTGCGGATGGGGTGGCCGCTGCCTTCGGCCTGCCAGTTGCCGATTTCGGCCCGTCCGATCCGCAGCGGTGGAATCCCCCGACGATGCTCTTCCTTCACGATCTCGCCGTCGCGGTAGTGCCGCACGAGGCCGCTTGTCCGGTCCACGGTCGCGGCGAGGTGGAGCCATTTTCCGAGATCGCCGGGATGAATGACAGGGTCGGAGATGGTATTGGGCGGGCCGTCGTTCGAGATCCCGAGAATGAGTTCTCCCTCGTTGCTGATCTGCCAATGCACTTCGCCGATTTCAAATCCGTCGGTCAGGAAAAGCGAGCTGAGCCATCGGTCGAAACCTTCGACGCGGACCCAGGCGGCGAAGCTGAGGGTGTCAAAATGACCCGGCACTTGCAGACGGACGCGGTCGGTGATGCGCTTGAACTCGAGGGCGCCTTTGCCCGGCCAGCGGCCCTCCGTCCAGCGGGCCCCGATGATGGCGGCGTGGGGTCCGTCGCCGCGTCGATTGAGGAGTTGGCGGTCCCAGGGGTTCTGATTTTCAAAATCAAAAAGGACGAGGGTGGCGGGATCGGCGGCGAGAGTGTTGCGACTGGAGAGCCATTGGCGATAGCGCTTGCCGGAGCCTGCGTTGGCGAGATGGAGCATCTCCCGCCGGTCGACAAAGTCACCACCGCCCCCGTTGACCGGCTCAAAAACCCCGCCCGATGTCCTGAGACCGTCTCCCCCGAGGAGGGTGCGTATTTCCTTGCCGTCCTCGCCGTCGAGGCGCACTTCTCCCTCGACGACATGCACTTCGCTTTCGCCGCTCCCGCCGACTTCGAGGGCAAATTCGGTTCCCAGATCGACGGCGCGGTAGTCAGGGGTCTCGATGACAAATCCCCGCGCGGGTTCGGGGACAAAGGCGCGGAGCCGTCCGCTCTCGCAGCGGATTTTCCACGCCGAATCCAGGGCAAGCTCGGCGGGTCCTTCCACGATGAGGGTCGCTCCGCTGAAAAATTCGAGTTGGGCGAGTCCCGCTTCGAGCCGGAACAATCCCGCCGGCACGGTCTCCCCTTCGCCCGGCGGACGGATCTGTTCGCCCCAGTCGGCGTCGACGAGGCGGCTCAACACGGCAACGCCGGGGATGTGGGAGGGTTCACCGAGGGGTGCGACAGGGTTTTTCCAGAGCAGGTAGGCGTTCCCCAGCAGGGCCACGGCGGCGGCGCTGGCGAGGAGGGCGGTCCACCGGACCCGGGAGCGCTTTCTCGTGGGGAGGGGTGAGGGGGGAAGGGGAAAGGGGAGAATCTCCGCGCCTTCCTCCGAGCGGGTGACGCCGGGGATTTCCCGGACGAGCAGGGCGTGGATCTCGGCGAGTGCGAGATAGCGTTCGCAGGTTTCCGGGTCGCCGCGGAGGAGTTCGTTGAGTTCGACCCGCTCCGGCCTGGTGAGGAGTCCGTCGAGGAGTTGTGAACTCAGCAAGGCGACCCGTTCGAGGCGTTCTTTTTTGGTCATGTCAGTCCCTCCTTTGCCAATTTTTGTTCCACGCATTTCTGCAGGGCGGCGCGGATCCGGAAGAGGGCCTGGGAGATGGCTCCTTCGGTTTTTCCGTCTTTTTCGGCGATGTCCCGCACGGAGGCACCGGGCCGGTAGCGCCGTTCGACGAGTTCGCGCTGTGACGACGGCAGCCTTCCGATGCAGATGCGGAGAGCTTCGAGACGGAGGTCGGTGGTCTCTCCGCGCGATTCCTGCCGTTCGGCGAGGTAATCCAGGACGTCTTCGTCGAAGACGAGTTGCTCGCGGCTCTGGCGGCGGCGGTGGTTGAGGACGTGATAGTAGGCGGTGCGACAGGCCCAGGCGGTGAAGTTGGTCCCTTCCTCGAAGTGTTCGGCTTTGCGCCAGAGGGTCAGGTTGGTTTCCTGCAGGATGTCTTTGGCGACGGAGGGATCGTGGCAGAGCGACATGACGTATCCGAACACCGCCGGTTGCGCGCCGGTGAGCAGTTCGATGAAGGATTCGGTATCGCGTTGCATGTCCCGCAGGATACTGCGGCGGCGGACAAGATCTCACGCACTATTTTTTTCGAAGCGCGCACCCGCGCCGCAAATCCCGCCTTGTCAGCGCGCTCCCGCCTTCGTATCCTTGGGAAAACGCCTTTTCCCGACATGGCCATCCTCACCTCGATCCAAACGGAAAAACTCACCGCCCTCGCCTCCGCCCTGATTGATCAGGAGGCGGCACGTGTCCTCGTCGAACCGCTCCAGCGCGCCACCGGCTATTGGTTCGGCGGGGGAAATGTCATCCGCGACCGCGACGGAGCGGTGTTGTTGTGCGGTCGCTACCGCGTCTACGGGGATTCCCGCACCGGGATCCACTCGGGAGATCGCGGGAAGGAGGCGGCCATTTTCCGCGCCCCGGGGTTCGAGGGGCCTTTCGAAAAGGTGGCGACGTTCACCAAGTCCGATCTCTCCTACCCCGACCGCGAGGTGGTCTCGATCGAGGGGGTGGCGCTGCATCTCACGGAGGGGGGGATCGAATTTTTCGTGTCCACGGAAAAGGACGTGTCTTACCCCGCGCGTCTCAAGGAGCACCGCAAGCCCGGTGCCGGGGTCTGGAGCATCGACAGTCTCTCCGCGGATACGCTTCCCAATCTCGCGCCCTCCAGCCTGGAGGAGGTGATCCCCGCCGGGCATCCCCATCCGGAGCGTCTCCACACCAAGGATCCCTGGGTCTTCAATCTGCCCAACGGCGATGTCGTGCTGGGCTACTGCACCCATCCTTTTTCCTGGTCGAGCAGTGCCACGGCCCTCGCCCTGCGGCGGAAGGGCAGCTCCACCTGGGAGACTCTCAGCCATGATCTGCTGCGGCGGGGACCGGTTTGGGACATCGCCGCCGCCCGCGTCACCGAGCGCCTTGCCGTCCCCCGGGTCGGAGTCTTCGCGAGGGAGGAACGGGACCTTTCCCTCTATTTTTACGACAGTTGCGAATGTCTCCGTCCGCTCGATGAGAATCCCCGCGCGGTGTCGCGTCCCCGAGGCTGGTCCTGCGAGGAGATCGGGGGCATCGCGGTGGGCGAGGACCATAATCTAACAAAGGTCGAAAGCCTCTCCCTCGAAGCCCCGCTCTTTCTTTCCCCCCACGGCACCGGCTGCTCCCGTTACGTCGCCACCCTCGTGGACGAAAGTGGTATCTTCGCGACCTGGCAGCAAAGTCAGGAGGATCTTTCCCAACCGCTGGTGGGCCACTTTCTGCCGATGGAAAGAGTGGTCGAGATACTTTCGTAGGAATCCCCCGCCGATGCGCCTCGCCCTCAATTCCTCCACCATCAAACCGACCCCGCTTCTCGAAAAGATCCGCATCGCGGGCGCGGCGGGCTACGACGGGATCGAATTGTGGGCGGTGGAACTCTACGAACACGTCGGGCGCGGTGGCGAAATCTCCGAGGTGGAAAAAGCGCTCGCCGACCACGGACTGGAGGTGCCCTGTTTCATCGCGGTGCGGAACTGGGGCGAGAGCGAGGGATGGGAATACCGGCTCGCGATGGACGAGGCGCGTCGTCGCTTTGAACTCGCCGCCCGCCTCGGCGCTCCGCTGATGGTCTGCACCCCGCCGCTGCAGCGCCCCGGGATAGCGGGCCTCGCCCGCGGCTACGCCGATCTCTTGCAAATCGGACGCGACACCGGGGTGCGCGCGGTGCTCGAGTACATCAGTTTTTTCGCGAGCCTCACCAACATTCCCGACACCGTCGCGGTCCTGGACGAATGCGGGGATCCTGACGGATGCACGATTTTGGATGCCTTTCACAACTGGAACAACCGCACCACTCTCGATGATATCCGCGCCCTCCCTCTGGAGCGTATCGCGCACTATCACATCAACGACGCCGCGCCCGGCATCCCCAGTGGATCGCAGAAGGACCCCGATCGCGTCATGCCCGGCGACGGAGTCATCGATTTGAAGACGGAGCTGGGCGCACTCCGGGAAAAGGGCTACGAGGGCTGGCTCAGCCTCGAATTATTCAATGAGAAATGGTGGGCCAAAGATCCGCTGGAGACGGCAAAAACCGGTCTCGAGCGGATGAGGGCGCTCTGTGACGAAGTCGGATGGCGGGAGCGGGAGGGGTGAAAGAAATCAGGGGCTGCCCCGTATTCCACCGGGTTGCCCTGACAGGGCGGGGGCAGAGTGGGGCAAAGGCATCGAATGAAACTGACTCGAAGAAAATGGCTGGCGCGGTCCCTGCTTTACGGAGGACCCGTCTGCGGGTTTGCGTATGGCGGTCTCATCGAAAAACGCCGTCTCTCGGTGACCCGGCACACCCTTCCCCTGGCCGCCGCACACGCCGCCCTCGACGGATTGAAAATCGCGGTGATGGGCGACTTTCACCACGATGACTTTGGCGACGACAGCCTCATCCGACGCGCCGTGAAAACGATCAACGAAGAGCAGGTTGATCTCGTCTGCCTCGTCGGGGACTACATCACAAGCGACCCGGGGGCGATGGAGCCGCTCTGTGAAGAGCTGCGGCATCTCCGTTCGAAGTTGGGCACTTTCGGAGTGATGGGCAATCACGACTGCTGGCATCTCACCGCGGGATTTCTGAAGAGCCTCGACAAGGCGGGGGTCCGTATGCTGATCAACGAGGCGCATGAGTTTGCTCACTTCAGCCTCGTCGGGATCGACAGCATCCGGGGCGGGCGACCCGACATGTCTTCTGCGTTCAGGCAGGTGCCGCCCGACAAAAGCATCCTCCTCGGCTGGCACGAGCCCGACACCTTTGACACCGTGAGCGATCCCCGCGTGGCCCTGCAGATGTCCGGCCACACCCACGGTGGTCAAATCTGCGCTCCTTTTTACGGGCCGATTCTCCTCCCTCCTTCCGGAAAAAAATATCCCCACGGACACTATCGGCGCGGTGATGCCTCCCTCTTTGTCACCAGAGGCATCGGCACTCTCAACCTTCCGGCCCGATTCCTCTGCCCGCCCGAAGTGGCCCTGCTGCGGCTGCGCGCGTGAGATTGCGCGGGTTTTTTTGCTCCTTGCAGCACACCGGCAGGAGATCGCCCCATCCCGCCGAAAGGCATTGAAAACTGAAAGCGGCCCGGCTTTTGCCTCCGGCCGAGCTGGGCTCACATAGGCCGTCCATCCACCCCCAGGTTACGCGGAGCGAAAACCTGGACTACTTTGCGACATCTCCGAATGCCGGGACGTACCCAAAAAGCGTCTCCGGGCGATCCTTGGCCCGAACTTGCAGACTGGAATGATTGGCAGCTTTCCTGCGTAAGCCCTCTCTTTTCCGCAGGATTTTTCCGGCCCGCACAAGAAATTGCTTCTAAAATCTGAGAATTGCACGAAGGTATGCCGCTTTCCCCGATTATGCAGCAGCGAGACGACGATACCGTAGAACTGGAAGGAACCATACACACCGTCCTCCCCGGAACCATGTTCCGGGTGGAGTTGGACAACGGTCATCTCGTGCTCGCCCATATTTCGGGCAAAATGCGCAAGCGTTTCATCCGCCTCGTCGCGGGGGACAGGGTCAAAATCGAGATGTCGCCCTACGACACCGAAAAGGCCCGCATCGTCTACCGCGTCGACAGCCGCAGCCCGCGCCCGATGAATCCCGGCAAACGGAGTTCGCCCCGCAGCATGGCCCGGCCCGGCCAACCCAAGAAACGCGCCAAACCCAACCCGACGCCCCGTCGCGGTAGCGGCAAGAAATAAGCGGCGTTCCCGACCGACGGTCGCCACGCCGCGCATCGCGTGAATGACGAACTTTTTTGCGCTCCTCGAACTCCCCGAATCCCTGAGCCTCGACCCGGAGGCGGTGGAAACCTCCTGGCGGGAAAAAAGCCGGACTCTCGACCCCGGCGGCGACGACGGTGCCGCGGATCTCCACGAAGCGCGCGCCACCCTGGTCGATCCGGTGCGCCGACTGGCCCACTGGCTCGCTCTCCGCGCCCCCGGAGCGCCCCCGGAGCGCGGCATCGATCCGGCTCTGATGGATTTGTTCGGCGCGATCAGTCCGGTTCTCGAGACGACCGATCAAGTCCTCGCCCGTCTTCATCGCGCCAGCACCGCTCTCGCCAAGGCGGTGCTC
>CAYLJC010000016.1:13470-15416 GCA_964383345.1 uncultured Akkermansia sp.
CGCGAGGCCGTTGCCGCGCAATTGCAGGTGCAGGAGTTGCTCCAGCGGATCCGGCCGCTGCGGACCGCGCTTTTGGATCGGTTCGCCGCCATCGAGGAGGCCGGGAGGGCGGGGGACCATCAGCCCGCCGCCCGCGCTCTCGGTCAGCTGAAATTTCTCCAGCGCTGGGAGGAACAGTGTCACGGACGCCTTCTCGCCCTCATCGCCACCTGAGCCATCCCATGAACGAAGAACTCATCATCGGTATCGACCTCGGAACGACCAACTCCCTCGTCGGCGTGGTGGATTCGGGTTTTCCCCTCATCCTCGCCGACCGCGACGGGGACAGGCTCACTGCGTCGTGTGTCTCGTGGCCGGGGGAGGGACCCCCGCTGGTGGGAAAAGAGGCCTTCCGCTCCCGCATGGTGGCACCGGAGCGGACCGTGTCGTCCATCAAGCGTTTCATCGGCCGTCCCTTTTCCGATCTCTCGCCGGAGGAACGGAACGACTCCGCCTTTTCCCTCGTCGCCGGGGCGCGCGATGAGATTCTCGTCGAGATCGATCCCGACACCCTCGTCACCCCCGTGGAGATCTCGGCCCTGCTCCTCGCCCGGCTCAAGTCCGTCGCCGAAGAAGCTCTCGAAGCGCCGGTCTCGCGGGCCGTCGTGACCGTGCCGGCCTACTTCAACAACTCCCAGCGCGAGGCGACGAAACAGGCCGCCGTCCTCGCCGGTTTCACTGTCGAACGCATCCTCAACGAACCCACTGCGGCCGCTCTCGCCTACGGCCTCGACAAGCTCGAAGAATCCGCCACCGTCGCGGTCTACGATCTCGGCGGCGGCACCTTCGACCTCTCCGTCCTGCAAATGCGCGACGGCTTTTTTGAAGTCATTGCGACGGCGGGCGATACCCGGCTGGGCGGCGACGACTTCGACCGGGCGATCGCCGGGCATTTCGCCACGGCCCTTGCGCTCGGCCCTCTCGGCCCCGGTGAGGAGGCGACCCTCCTGGCCCGCGCCCGCGAGGTGAAAGAAGCGCTCAGCACGGAGGAAACAGTCACCGCTCGTTTCCCGTTCCTTCGCGGGAACGAGAGCTTCGAGCTGGAGGTGACCCGCGCCGATCTCGAACGATGGCTCGCTCCCATCATCGAGCGGACCCGCCCCATCGCGCGGCGGGCCTTCGCCGAAGCGGCCCGCAAAGGCGTCGGAGAGGTGGAACGCCTCATCCTCGTGGGAGGGAGCACCCGCATTCCGTTCCTCCGCGAAACACTGCGCGAATGGTTCCGGCTCGTTCCCGATCTCAGCCAGCATCCCGATGAATCCATCGCCCTCGGCGCGGCGATCCAGGCGGGGATGCTCTGTGGCCGCGTCCGCGAGATCATCCTCGTGGACGTCACTCCACTCTCCCTCGGAATCGAGACCTTCGGCGGCCTCATGAACGTGATCCTCCCCCGCAACTCGACCATCCCGGTAAAGGCGGGCGAGCTGTTCACCAACGCGGTGGACCGGCAGGAGTCCATGGCCATCCGCGTCCTCCAGGGCGAGCGCGAACTGGCCAAGGACAACTGGCTCCTCGGGGAAGTCACGGTGCCCTTTTCACCGGGTCCGAAGGGCAGCGCCCGCGTCGGGGTGCAGTTCGCAATCGACCGCGACGGCATCCTCGAAGTCCTCGCCCGCGACACCGTCACCGGCGAGGACCACGTCCTCGAGATTCGGAACGCCGCCGTCGATGTCGATGACGAGACCGTCGAGCGTATGATCGGCGAATCCATCGATCACGCCTTCTAGGACATGAACGAGCGCATTTGGACCGAAGCGAAGCTCAAGAGCGAAGAACTTCTCCCCGCCGTGGACGAAGCCCTCGCCCAGGCGGGGCACCTCGTTCCCGCGGAGGACCGCACCGGGATCGAAGAGGCTGTCGCGGGAGTGCGATCCGCGCTCGCCTCGGAGAGACACGACGCGGAGTCG
>CAYLJC010000017.1:0-15195 GCA_964383345.1 uncultured Akkermansia sp.
GATCGGATCTGGTCGATGAAATGGGCCTCCGTCCACCGCACCGTGTTCTGTCCGCTCTGGGTGAGGTTGTATCCGCGGGTGAGGGCGTAGGTCGTCGCCCCGCCCACCAGCATTCCGACGATCGCGCCGCCGCCGAGAGTCATCCCGCCGGCGGCGAGATCGGCAAAGAGACCGCCGAGCAGCCCGCTCCCCACGCCGCCCAGCGCGGCCATGACCGATTCCTCCACGTCGCGTTTCACCGAGAGGGTTTCGCGGGAGGTGCGGGCGAGTTCCGCGGCAGATTCTCCGGCGAGACCGTTGAGAACAATGAGCCGGTTCACCGTTTCGCGCGTTTTTTCCGCGAGCCGTTTGTACATCGCCCCCTGGATTTTTTCGAACTCGCGGTT
This sequence comes from uncultured Akkermansia sp., assembly GCA_964383345.1. Lineage (GTDB taxonomy): Bacteria > Verrucomicrobiota > Verrucomicrobiia > Verrucomicrobiales > DEV007 > Arctic95D-9. Next base: position 387 of record CAYLJC010000017.1, read on the forward strand.
GCTCTCGCCCTTTTTCACGACCGCGAGCACTTTCTCAACCAGATTGCGGGGAGGGAGCGGTTCGGTATCGCTCAGGGCGAAGGCGGCGAGTTCGGAAATCGCCCTGACAGATGCATCAAAAATCGAAAGATTTCTCGCCACCCAGGCTTTGGTGAGATGACGGGCGGCGTCCTTTTTGCTTCCGTCCAGCACCTCTGCGGCGCGGGCGAGGATCTCATGCTCGACCGTCCAGCAGCGGGTGAAGGCGTCGAGGGTCGAGACACTTTTGACTATGCTGTGACGGGCGAGATGCTCGCGCCATTCCTCCTCATTGCGTTTGTCGCGGGATTCGTCCGGGACACCGGTTTGGTTGAGAAAAACGAGGACGGGTTTGCCTATCCATTCGATGATTTCGATCTCGAGATCGACGTAGCCTGTCGTCGCGGGCGACTGCGAGGCATCGACGAGATAGAGGACCACATCGGCGTTGGCCTGGACGTTGCGGATGGCCTCCTGACTGCACCAGAGGGACAGGTCCTGGCTGCGGTCCCAGACCTGATGCAGGATCCAGCCGACCGGGTTGCCGCTGGAACGAAGCCGTTTGGCGAGCTTGGCGAGGTTCGATCCGAAGCCGGGGGTGTCCCACAGTCTCGCGACATATCCCTCGCTCTCGATGAGCGGATAGGACTCGGGGACTACGGTGACGTGGGCGCTGTCGGCGACCTCGCCGACATCCTCGCGGAGGAGGGTGCGGGCGAGAGCGGTCTTGCCCACGTTGGTGTGGGAAATGAGACTGAGAACGATCTCTTTTTCGGAACCGGTGGTGGCCATGGATCAGTGAGGGGATGATGCGGTCGCAACGGGCGCGGCGGAGAAAGGGAGGAGGGTGACTTCCTTTGCGGCGAAAAGTTTTTTCCAAGCCGCTTCACGTCCCTCGCGACGGGTTTTGGCATCGGGAAAACCGGCGGAGCGACGGTCAAAACTCGTGGCGTCGAGGAGAACCAAACGAAGAGGGTTGGGAGCGAGACCCGAGAGGGTTTCATACACCGCCAGATGGGTTTCGATTTCCGGCGTCGCCGCAAAATGAAAGAGCGGCAGGATCTCCGCTCCTTCCTCGTCGGCGTCGCACGCCGGGAGAGTGACCTCTTCCTCCTCCCCGAAGGGAATGAACGGGGCAAAATGGAGCGCGACGGCGCGTTCGAAATGTTTTTCAAGTTGCGAGGCGAGGGCGCGCCGGACCTCTTCGTCGGGATCGCAGGCGTAGGGCACGATGCGCAGGGGGAGGACCGCTCCCGTGGAGGTGGAGAGGATTCTCTCGAAATACGGCGGCGAAATTTCGCGGAATGGCAGGGTCCGGGCGAGGCGGCTCGCACGCACCCGCCAGGCGAGGGCGAGGAGGACGCGGGGCAGCAGCACAAAGAGTCCGATGGTGAGGGCGTACCAGTGAATCCAGCGGGCCGCGTTTTCCCCCTCGGCCGGCCAGCGCATCGCGGTGAGTTCGGCATCGCTGGGCAGGGTCGCCCCGCTCAGGGCCGCCGCCGGACCGAGCACGATTTCGAGGAAGGGCCGCAGTTGGCTGGCCTCGGTGAAAAAGGTGCTCTCCCAGACGGCGCGGTATTCGTTGGCGAGCCCTTTCACATACATGCCGCCGATGGCCGAGGCCGCGAGGAGGAAGGCGGCGCAGTGGAGGATGGATTTGAGCCGGGCCGCCGGAAGGGGAGCGGTGAGACCGCGCCAGCGTTTTGCAAAGAGGAGACGGGCCGCTTCCAGCGGAGCCGACTCCGGCGTTGCCGCCGTTTCACCCGAAGAGCGCGCTCTCTCGCCAAGCCATTCGAGCCAGTCCGGTGCGCCCGGCGGACGCCGCCGCTGGAAGAAGAGATGGATCTCGCGGAGATAGATGAGGGCACTCCAGAGCAGGATGCCGAGCAGGGGAAAGGAGAGGATGTTGATCCGTTTGTCGGGGCCGAGTTCGTTGGTGAGGAACCCGACGACGACGGCGATGAGGCAGAGGACGAGACTGATCGTGCCGAAAGGCGGACCCGTCGGTCGTTCTTCGATCCAGGCGGTGATGTCGGGAAAGCGCGAGCGGACGCGACGCAGCAACCATCCGGCGCGTTTGGCGAGAAAGGCATCCTCCTCGGCGCGGCTCACGTTTTTTTCCAAGGGTGCCCCGGCAGCGGTGGCCGCCTCCCGCTTTTCGGAGGCGGGGAGGAAATGCTCCCCCTCGTCATGTGCTTCGATCGCCTGGAGCAAGAGAATATTCCGGATGTCGTCGAGGTTCATCGGGGAAACGGGGCGGGCGGATCGGAAATCAGGAATCAAAGGGAGACAGGCTGGTCGGCGGCGACGGTGATGCGGTTGGGATCGCGGGCGTAACAGTGCGCCATGCCGATGGCGAGGGCGTCGGCGGCATCGGCTTCGGGCGTCTCGGTCAGGTCGAGGAGGGCGCGCATCATAAACGCGACCTGTTGCTTGGCGGCACCGCCCTTGCCGACGACGGCCTGCTTGACGCGGCGCGGGGCGTATTCATAAATTTCCAGGCCGTGTTCGGCGGCGGCGAGAATCGCGGCTCCGCGGGCGGCGCCCATCGTGATCGCGGTTTTGTAGCTCTGCACGTAGATCACTCCCTCGACCGCGCAGACCCCGGGGGAGTGGGTCCGGATCACCTCCACGATCTGCTCGCGGATGGCGACGAGGCAGCCGCTCTGGCGGAGATTGCGGTGGTTTCGGATCACGCCATAGGCCAGCGCCCGGTACTTCGGCTTTCCGGCCGGAGTGGGCACTGGTTCTATGACGGCGAAACCAGTGTTCCGCAGCGCCGGATCGATGGCGAGGACACGCACGGGGAAAACTTACACGATTTTCCGGGTCCGACACTCCCGATTCGACCGGGCGGAACGGAGAACTTTCACTCGTAAATGCGGACGTTGGCGTCGCGGCGCAGCTTTTTGAGCCAGCCTTCCAGTTTTTTCTGCCGTTTCTCGAAAGTGAGACGGCGGTCGATCTCTTTTTCGAGGTCCTCGTACTCGGGGGTCTTCTGGCCGACCCGCCCCTCCACTTTGAGGATGCGCCAGTTCACCCCGTCGTCGAGCGGTTGGCTGACCTGACCGGTGGGCAGGCTGTAGGCGACGCGGGTGAGGCCTTCGTTGAGGGTGTCTTTGCCGAGGACTCCGACGTAGCCTCCTTTGCTGGCAAAACTGTCGCCCGAATGCTTTTTCGCCAGGGCGCTGAAATCGCCCCCGCTCCGGAGCGCGCTCATGACCTCGTCGAGGATCTTCTTCTGCGCCTCGGGTCCACTCGATTCGGTTTGCTTGGGAATGGACATGATGCGGAGTTTGGGCTGGCCGTCGGTTGCGAACTCCCCCTTGATCTCCTTGAATTTCGCCTTCTTCTCCCAGGGCGTGTTCGGCACCGTCTCTTCACCGCTGTGCTGCGAACGCAGCGCCTGGATCGCAATCTGATCGCGCTGTACCTCGCGGAACTGGGCGATGGTCATGCCGGTCTTTTTCAGTTCGGCCATGAATTTGTCCTTGTCCCCTTTGAAACGTTCCTTGATGAACCGGTTGACCGACTCATCGACATACTGATCCTTGATCTCCCCGCCGAGCTTTTTGAATTCGCTCAGAATGAGGGTGCGGTCGATGAGGTCATCGAGGGCGCGCTCCTCCATCCGCCGGATCTCGCGCTCGGCTTCGGAACGGCTGACCATGCCGTTGTTCCCCATCAGCCAGACCTGGACCTGGGTCTGCACCGCCTGATCGACCATCGTCTGGGTGATGGGTTCACCGTTCACCACGGCCTTCATGCGGTTCAGTTCGACGGGAGCGGCGGTGGCGCAGGAGAGAGCCAGAGCGAACCCGGAGAGGGCAAGGAGAAAGGTGCGACGATGCGACGGGATCGGGATCATGATAAAAAAAATGGAGGAATTTCGGGATCGGAAAATCGCCTCACAAGTCTAAAACCCAGTCGAGGGCCGACTCAAGCCATTCTTCTTCGTTGTCCCCTATTAAACGGGGAAACTTGCCGTTTATTTGAATGTACTTGCCGTTTTTGGTCAGCTTCAGCTTGCCCTCCTGGATCTCCAATGTCGCACATCCCTTGCGAGCGGCACGGATTTTTACTTCCGTGGCCGTGAGCAGATGAACCGCCGGGGGAGGGAGCGCCCCGAATCGATCCGTCCAGTTCTCGCGCAGCACCTCCAGATCCTCGACTCGCGCGGCCTCGGCCAGTTCGCGGTAGGCGGTGATGCGCAGGCGCGCCTCGGGCATATAGGCGGCGGGAAGAAACGCGGGGAGACCCTCGGCGTCCTTGTGGTAGGATGCCTCGTTGGTGCGGAGGAAGTCGATGTGCATCGAGAGATCGACGCGGTCGGCGGAGGGTTCGCCCTTCAGCTTGGCCACCGATTGCCGGAGAAGTTGGCAATAGAGATCAAAACCGATCGCGGCGATGTGACCGCTCTGTTGGGTGCCGAGGAGGTTCCCCGCCCCGCGGATCTCGAGGTCGCGCATCGCGATTTTGAAACCCGCCCCGAGGGAGGAGTATTGCTTGATCGCGTTGATCCGCTTGCGGGCGTCGCCCACCGTGAGCATGTCGGGCGGGAGCATCAGATAGGCGTAGGCACGCCGATCCGCCCGTCCCACCCGGCCGCGGATCTGGTAGAGATCGGCCAGTCCGAAGCGATCCGCCCGGTCGATGATGATGGTGTTGGCATTCGGAATATCGACCCCGCTCTCGATGATGGTGGTGCAGACGAGGACGTCGAACTCGTGCCGGATGAAACGGCTCATGACATCCTCGAGTTCGTCGCTCTCCATTTGGCCGTGTCCGATCCCGACCCGCGCGCCGGGAACGAGATCCTCGATGCGGCGTTTCACCCCCTCGATCGATTTGACCCGGTTGTGGAGGAAAAAAACCTGTCCCTGCCGCAGCAGTTCCTTCTCGATGGCCGAGCGGATGATGCGCTCGTCGTAGGGGCAGACCGTTGTCGCGACAGGGCGTCGGTTCGGCGGCGGCGTGTCGATGACGGACATCTCGCGCACCCCCATCATCGAGAGGTAGAGGGTTCGCGGGATCGGTGTCGCCGAGAGTGTCAGGACATCGACAAAACGCCACATTTCCTTGAAGCGCTCCTTGTGATGGACTCCGAAGCGCTGCTCTTCATCCACCACCACCAGGCCGAGATCTTTGAAGCGCACATCCTTCGAAATGACCCGATGGGTCCCGATGACGATGTCGGTGCTTCCCGCCGCCAGATTGACGAGGGTGCGGCGCTGCTCCGTTGCCGTGCGGTAGCGGCTCAGGGTTTCGATTTTCACCGGAAAATCCGACATCCGCTCGCGGAAATTCCGGAAATGCTGCTCCGCCAACACCGTCGTGGGGGCGAGGATGACAACCTGCTTGCCCGACATCACCGCCTTGAAGGCCGCCCGGATCGCCACCTCCGTCTTGCCGAAACCGACATCGCCGCAGATGAGCCGGTCCATCGGCTTGGGACTTTCCATGTCGGCCTTGGTCTCCTCGATCGCGCGGAGCTGGTCGGGTGTCTCCTTGTAAATGAAAGCGTGCTCGAACTCCCACTGCCACTTGTTGTCCGGCGGATGGGCGAAACCGCGCTGCGAAGCGGCCCGCTCCGCCTGGATCGAGAGCAACCGACCCGCGTAATCGAGGATGGAGTTCTCCGCGTCGCGGCGGAGGCGCGACCAGCGTTTGTCCCCGAGACGGGAGAGCTTGGGGGCCTTTTTCCCCGTGCCGATGTAGCGCGAGACGAGGTGGGCCTGATCGAGGGCGACAAAAAGACGCGCCTCCTCCTCGTATTCGATCTCGAGGACTTCCTGGGTGCTCCCGGCAGATTCCCGCGTGCGGATCCCGCGGAATTTTCCTATCCCGTAGTCAATGTGAACCACCAGATCCCCGTAGTTGTATTCCCGCAGGCTGTTCACCTGCTGGCTCGCCTGCAACTCCCGCGCGAGGCGGTAGCGGCGGCGACCGCGCTGATTCTGGTAGCGCCCGAAGATCTCCGCGTCGCTCAGGACCGCGAGCTTTGCATCCGGAATCGTGAAACCCCGGCTCAGGGTTCCGATGACGGGTTTCAAAAATCCGTCGTTCCAGGCGTTTTCGAAAATCAGCTCGGTGAAACGTTCCTTTTCCCCGTCCGAGTGAAAGGCCATCAGCACCGTCCATTTTTCCTTCCGCCAGGCCGCGATCTGACGTGAAAACTCCTCGCGCCGGACCTCTTGCAAAATGAAATCCCCCGCTCCGAACTCGCCAAGGGGATTGTCAAAACAAGCTCCGTCAAAGTTCTCCGCTCCGGCGGACGTCGACGACGCCCCACTGAGGATGCGGACATGGGCGAGTTCGCTCTCGCAGTCCACCGCGATGAGGAGATCTTTTTCCCCGATGTAGTCCGCGATCCGGCCCGACTGCTCCAGATTCGCCTCGCTCAGCAAAATCTCGCAGCTCCCGATCCGCTCGATCGACGTCTGCGCATCGACGTCAAACTCGCGGATCGACTCGATCTCCTCGCCGAACAGCTCGATCCGCACCGGATGCAGCGCCTGCCACGAAAAGACATCAATGATGCCGCCGCGCAACGCGAACTGCCCGCGCTGGAACACCTGCGCTTCGGGTTCGTAGCCGGCCTGCTCCAGTTTCGCCGCGAAAGCCGCCAGATCGAGGGTGTCGCCGGGCCGCAGCTTTTCCGCCTGACGCGACAGCGATCCGGGAGGAGGAGCCCCCTCGGCCAGCGAATCCGCCGTCAGCACCACGATGGCGTCGCCCTTTTCCCGGGTGATCTCGTGAATCTCCTTCAGCACCGCGAGCCGCTCCGCCGCCGACTCGGGATCGGGCAGGGTCTCTTCGAATCCCGCCCACTCATATTCGGGTAAAAAAAGCGCCTCGTGTCCCCACACCCCGATCTCGCTCTGCAAAACCTCCTGCGTCTTCACCTGCGCACAGAGCACCCACACCGCCGAGTCGAGTTCGCCCGCCTCGCGCCAGGCCGAAATCACCGCCGCCAGATAAAGCGGCTGGCCCGCCTCGGCGACATGATCCAAAACCACCGGTTCCTCCGGCGTCGCCAGGGGCACCGCCTTCAGGGCAGCCGCGAGCCGACGGCTCCGCCGCAACTGCGGAGCCACCAGATCCAGCGCAGCCGTTTCTTCTGGAGTGTTCAAGTCCCACGAGACTACCCGCAAACTCTCCCGGGAGAAACCGGATTTCGCCGCCCCGGTCTCCCGCCCCCAAGAAAAAAATGCGCCCCCAAAGTACTCGAAAGGATGAAATCCCAGCGAAAACAGGGCACCTGAATTATGTTAATTATGAGAAAATTCCAGATTTGTAATTTCACTCTTGCAAAAAAACGGCTTTTGAACTAAATTTTCACTCGCATGTCAAAGGAGAACACCGCTTTAGCTGAACGTGCCAAGAGGGCTCGTCGTATCGTCAAAAACCCGAGCCTCTACAAGGTCTGTATGGGGTGTGACTCCATCGTGGCCAGCAAGGTGAACATTTGTCCGAACTGCCACGCCTACCGCTTTGAGTGTGATCAGGACGCCGTCGTGAGCCAGGCCCGCGCCCTTTCCAGCCGCGAGCAAAATTCGGTGGTGGCCGAAGATCTTCTTTGATTTTTTTCCGCGAGACGGCTTCCGGGAAGGCGGGGAACCGGATCCGCGATGCGAGCTTGCTTTCGGCTCCCTCCCGCGTTTGGTTCGTGCCCCGCATGTCCGTTCTCCTCGCCACCTACGTTCATCATCTCGACCCTTTTGCGATCCGGTTCACGGAGACGTTTGGAATCCGGTGGTACGGGCTGGCTTACGTGGCGGGATTTGTTTGCGCGTTTCTCCTGATCCGGTGGTTCGTCCGGATCGGGGCCTCGGAGCTGAAGGAATCCCAGGTCGCCGATTTCGTCACCATCCTCGCCGTTTTCGGGGTGATGCTGGGGGGGCGGCTCGGCTACATGCTCCTCTACAATTTCGATGAACTCATCGCGAATCCACGCAGTTTTTTCGATGTGCTCGGCGGTGGCATGTCGAGCCATGGCGGCATTGCCGGAATGACGATCGCGGCCTGGTTCTACGCCCGCCACACCAAGACCTCGTGGGCGGGATTGGGCGACAATCTCGTCACCGTGGCGCCGGTGGGGGTCTTTTTCGGGCGACTCGCGAATTTCGTGAACGGCGAACTCTATGGGCGTCGCACCGAGAGCGCCCTCGCGATGAAATTTCCCGACGAATTGCATGAAGTGGTGCATACCCCGTCGGGCCTCGCCTGGATGTTCCCCACCGCGCAGCTCAAGGAGCTCGCGGACCAGGCGGGCGAGGCGGCACCCGGACTCGCGGAAAAGATCGACGCCGCCATCTCCCTGGCCCTGGCGAGCGGCCACGACGCGCATCGCGCGGTGGTCGACCTGATCCGGGAAGCCTCTCTGGAAAGCCCCGCCTTTCGGGCCATGTTGGGAGACATCCTGACGCCGCGTCATCCCTCGCAACTCTACGAGGCGCTCATCGAGGGGCTGCTGCTCTTCGGGATTCTACTCGCGATCCGGCTGCGCTGGAAAAACCTCTATCACGGAGTGCTCACCGGACTCTTTTTCCTCCTCTACGCGGTCGGGCGCATCGCCGTGGAAAATTTCCGGGAACCGGATTCCGGCCACATCGGCAGCCTCACCAAAGGCCAGTTCTACTCGACCTTCATGCTCGTAGTGGGCCTCGCCTTTCTCGTTTACGGTTTTACGCGGAAGCGGCGGAACCGCCCGCCCGGCTCGACCGGTGCGTGATCGTTTCCCCGTTTCCCGGCCTATTTCTCGTACTCCTTGAGGAAGCCGATGAACTCGCGGCGGTGGTCTTCCTCGCCGGAGAGCAACCCGATGGCCATGTCCTGGGTCACGTAGTCGACGCCGTCGCAGAGCTTGATGATCGCGTTGTATTGGGCGATGGCTGCTTCTTCGGCGTCGATGACTCCCTTGATGACGCCGACGATGTCGGTCGAATCCTCCAGCGGCTGCAGGGACTTCTGTTTTCTCTCAAGAGCGAGGCTTCCCGGCACCTGACCGCCGATGGTCTTGATCCGGTTGGCCAACGTCTGGGCGTGGGTCAGCTCTTCGGCGATGTCGGCGGCGAGGGCCTTCTTCACGACATCCGACCTCACCCCGTCGAGGTTGACCGAGGCGGCGATGTAGTTCTGCACCGTCTCCAGTTCCATGGCGTAGGCGGTCTTGAGGGCCTCCACGATTTCGTTTTGCTTCGTTGCGCTTGGTGATGTCTTGCTCATGTCATATATCCATACGCCCGTCCCGGGAAAAGGGATCGAAAACGAGGCCTCCCGCGCGTTGGCTCACTCCGGCCGGGCCGCTTCGGGGGATTCCGGAGAGGGCGGGGCGTCCGCCTCTTTTTTCCCGTTGGTCGCGGGAGTTTTTTCCGGTGCGGGAGCTGCGGGTTTGGCGAGGCCTTTCTCGTATTCCCTGAGACGGTTGGTAAATTCTTTTTTTTCCGGCTCCAGTTCGACCGCTTTCCGGAGGTATTCGATGGCCGTATCCCGGTCGCCCAACTGGTGGTAGGTTTGGCCGATGTGGTCGAGAATGACGGCGTCTATCTCTTCGATGAGACTCTCGGCGCGGAGAAGTTCCTCCCGCGCCTGTTCGAATTCGCCCTTTTTGAAATAAAACCAACCGAGGCTGTCGGCGATTGCTCCGCTCTCGGGCTGGAGGTCCGCGGCGGTTTTGATGAGTTCCCCGGCCTCGTCGATATTCATGTCGTTCTCCAACCACATGTATCCGAGGTAGTTGTAGACCGTGGCGGTGAACTCGACGTTTTCTCCGTTGGGATCGTTCCGCGCGATGAGCTCCATCGTTTTGCGGAAAAATTCCTCCGCCTTCTCGAATTGGCCGAGACGTTCGAAAGCGGCGGCGTAGCGGAAGTAAAAACCCTCGTTGAGCAGTTGCGGCTGGGTGTCTTTGGCGAGGGCGATAGTGGCCTGGAATTGCTCGATGGCCTCTTCCCAGCGTTCCAGATTGCCCAGCGAAAAGGTCAGCAGGAAGGGGAAGTCGGGCGATTCGGGGAAGTGGTAGGCGGCTTCGGTGAGGAATTCCACGGAGAGTTCGAACTCCCGCGATTCGATCATCATGCGACCGAGGGCGCCGTATTCGGTGGCACTGCCCTTGGTGATGGTAAGGGCGGCTTGCAGATGGGGGATCGCCTCCTGGAAGCGTTTGCCCCGCATGAAGATCCCGGCGATCTGTTTGTGGATGTCGGCATTCCGGGGATCGATCTCGACGATTTCCCGCAAGGTCGCGATCACTTTTTCCTCGTCACCTTTGCCGCCGTAGGCGCGGGCCAGTTTCTCGCGGAGATCGAGCCGGTCCGGTTCGGCGGTGATGATCTGAACGTAGGCGGCGATAGCCCGGTCAAACTGGCCCGTGGCGTGATAGTAGTCGGCGACCTGTTCGATGATTCCGCTGTCGCCATCGGCGAGCTCGAGGGCTTTGGCGTAGAGGGTGTCAACCACTTCCGTCTCGGCGGGATCGCTGCCCGGCCGGATCGCCCAGACCTGGGCGGCGAGGCGACCGAGGCGGAGCCAATAGCCCGCGTTTGTGTTCTCGCGGGCGGTCGCTTCGCGGATGAGTTTTCGAGCCTCTTCACGGCGGTTGGCGCTCAGGTAGAGTTTCACGAGGTGCTCGTAGACGGCTGCTTCGTCGGGAAAACGTTCGACGGCCTTTTCGATGACCTCGAAGGCGCGCTGGCGTCCGGCGGGATCGTTGGCCTGGTAGGTGGCGAGGAACTCCGAGAGGGAAATGTGGGCGTAGGGTTCGTCGGGATTGTTGGCGAGACTTTCCTCGAGCAGGCCCAGCGCCTCGCTCTCTTCTCCCGAGCGGGCCAGGAGATAGGCGGTCTTGCGGGCGAGAAAAAATTGGTCGGGCTGGTTTTCCAAAACCCGCCGATACGCCTCGACCGCCTCTTCGGTGCGTCCGCGCACTTCGAGTCCACGCCCGTACGCGTAATGCGCCAGCGCCCGGCTTTTTTTTCCGGCCTTGTCCGAGAGGGTGAGACTGTCGTCGGGCGCGAAGAACTCGTTCACGTAGACCTGGGCGTAGTCTTCCAAATTCCGCGTTTTTTCCGCCCGGGCCGGGAGGAGCAGGAACAACAGGGGGAGAACGCCCACGGCGTACGCAACAATGCGGCGGTGAACCAACATAACCGGACCACCTTGCCGCACTGTCTTCATTTTGCCAAGATCAATGTTTAGCTCTTGTAACGCAAACGCTTCTTGTGGCGATTCGCCTTCATGCGCTTGCGTCGCTTGTGCTTGTTGATCTTGGTTTTCCGTCTCTTTTTCAGGGAACCCATAATCAAAAATTCTATTCAGGTTTAGCCGTCTCGAACTCCTGTTCGAATCCGGCGGGTCGGGAGTATCGGTCACTCGATCACTTTATTCAAGGGGTATTCGATGATTCCTTCGGCACCGAGTTCCTTGAGCCGGGGGATCAATTCCCGGACCTGGAGTTCGGTGAGAACCACTTCGAGGGCGATCCAGCCCTCCTGGGCGAGGCGGGAAACGGTCGGTCGGCGCAGCGAGGGCAGCAGCTCCAGGGCCTCTTCGAGGGCGTCGTCTCGGAGGTTGAGCTTCAGGCCGACCATTCCCCGGGCGGTGAGGGCACCTTTCAAAAGTACGGCGAGGCGCTCGATTTTGGCCCGTTTCCACGGATCCTCCCACGATTCTTTTTTGGCAATGAACTGCGGGTAGCTCTCCATCAGGACATCGACGATGCGGAGATTGTTGGCCCGCAGGGAGGAGCCGGTCTCGGTGATATCGACGATGGCGTCGACGAGTTCGGGGACTTTCACCTCGGTGGCCCCCCAACTGAATTCCACGGTGGCCTTGACCCCGTGTTCGTCGAGATATTTTTCCACGATACCGATGGCTTCGGCCGCGATGCGCTTGCCCTGGAGATCCTTGACCGACCGGATCGGCGAGTCATTGGGTACCACGAGAACCCAGCGGGTCGGATTCGAGGTCGCGCGGCTGTAGCGCAGATCGCAGACCACGTGGACATCGGCGCCGTTCTCCGCGATCCAGTCCATCCCGGTGATGCCGCAGTCGAGGAAACCGTGGTCGACGTAGCGTCCGATCTCCTGCGCCCGGATCAGACGGACCTGCAACTCCGGATCGTCGATGCTCGGGCGGTAGGAACGATCCGCGCCGTGAATGTTGTATCCGGCCCTTTTAAAAAGGTTCAAAGTGGGTTCGGAGAGACTGCCTTTGGGCAGGCCGATCTTGAGGAAGTTGTCTGTAGTGTCAACCATGGTGGGCCTATATTGCGCCGGAATCGGCGTCTGTCATGTCCGTTTTTGCAGAGTCGCCATCCAATGACTGCTTGCGAAGGGAGGCAAATGCGCCATGTATTGCCCGAAAAGGAACCGAGAAATTATGAGCGACCTCCATCAAGAAGCCCTTTCCCAAGCCGCCAACGAAGCCCGCGGCCTCGCCATCGACGCCGTCCACGCCTGCAGTTCCGGGCATCTCGGTCTGCCCCTGGGGGCCGCCGAAATCGGCGCGGTACTTTTCGGCAGCGACCTCCGCTACCACCCCGGCAGGCCGAAATGGCTCAACCGCGACCGTTTCGTCCTCTCCGCCGGACACGGCAGCATGTTCCTCTACGGATGGCTGCACCTCGCCGGATACGATCTCCCCCTCGACGAGGTCAAGCACTTCCGCCAACTCCACAGCAAGACTCCCGGACACCCCGAATTCAACGAAACCGACGGAGTCGAAGCCACCACCGGTCCGCTCGGACAGGGGGTCGGCAACGCGGTCGGTTACGCCGTTTCTGCAAAAATGGCGGCGAAAACATACAACACCGCCGACCACACCCTTTTCGACCAAACCATCTTCTGCCTCGCCGGGGACGGCTGTCTCCAGGAGGGTGTCGCCAGTGAGGCGATCGCTTTCGCCGGCCACGCCGGACTCGACAACCTCGTCCTGATTTACGATTCCAACGATGTCACCCTCGACGCCATGGCCGAGGTGACCCAGAGCTACGACGCCTGCGCGCGCTTCGCCGCCTTCGGCTGGGACACGATCCAGGTCGACGGCCACGATCTCGACGCTATCCACGCCGCCATCACCGACGCCAAAACCAATCGCAACGGCAAACCCAAGCTGATCGAGGCGAAAACGCTCATCGGCAAGGGCATCCCCGAAGTCGCCGGGACCGCCGCCGGCCACGGCGAAGGCGGGGCCAAGTTCGCCGCCGCCGCCCGGAAAGGCCTCGGTCTGCCCGACGAACTCTTCTTTGTTTCCGAAGCGACCAAAGCCTATTTCGCCGACCACACCGGCAAGCTCGCCGCCGTCCACGACGAATGGGAAAAAACCTTCGACGCTTGGAAATCGGCGAACCCGGCCCTCGCCCGACAACTGGAAGACGCCGTCGCGGGAACCCTCCCCGAAAATTTCCTCGATCTCATTCCCGAATTCGCCGCCGATTACAAGGGTGCCACCCGCGCCGCCGGAGGTGACATCATCCAGGCCGTCGCAGCCGCCCTGCCGAATTTCGTCACCGGCAGCGCCGACCTTTTCGGTTCGACCAAAAATTATCTCAAGGGCGGCGGCGACTTCAGCCCCGCCGACCCCGCCGGCCGCAATATCTGGTATGGCATCCGCGAGCACGCCATGGGTGCGATCTGCAACGGGATCGCCTACGACGGCCTCTTCCGCGTCACCGGCGCGACCTTCGCGGTCTTCGCCGATTACCTGCGCCCCTCCATCCGTCTCGCCGCGTTGGCCGAGCTGCCCGTCGGGTACATTCTCACCCATGACTCCGTCGGCGTCGGAGAGGACGGTCCCACCCACCAGCCCGTCGAAACGGTCAGCGGCCTGCGCGTCGTCCCCAATCTCGACGTGATCCGTCCGGCCGATCCCGAAGAAACCGCCGGGGCCTTTGCCGCCATGATCGAACGTCAGGATGGCCCCACCGCTCTTTTCCTGACCCGCCAGAATGTCCCCACCCTCGGCAGTGTTCCCGTCAAAGAACGTCGCGAAGGAGTTCTCCGCGGTGCCTACATCGTGAAAAAAGAGACCGGTCCGCTCACCACCATCCTTCTCGGAACCGGCAGCGAGTTGCAGCACGCCCTCCAAGCCGCCGCAGAACTCGGGGACGGTGTCCGGGTCGTTTCGGTGCCTTGTTTCGAGCGCTTCGACCGCCAGTCCGCCGACTACCGCGAGTCCGTCCTCCCCGCCGCCTGCACCAGGCGCGTGGCCATCGAAGCGGGAGTGAGCGGCCTCTGGTGGAAATACGTTGGCACCGCCGGCGCGGTGGTCGGGATCGACCGTTTCGGTATCAGCGCCCCCGGCGACACCGTCATGAACGAACTCGGGATGAACGCCGCGAATCTCGTCTCGGTGGTCGAGGGACTGGAGTGAAGAGGGATTTCCCTCCCTCGCTCTGACGCGGAGAATCTGCTCTGGAAAATCTAAGAATTCTTAGGTATCGTTGCCTCATGCAGCGTTTCCTCGCCCTTTTCCTCGCGCCTCTCCTTGTCTCCCCTGTCCTCGCTTTTGAAATCCCGCCCGAGTCGACCCAGGTCATCGTGGGCACGGCGGAGAATTGGGATTCGACCCACGTCACCTTGCGCCTGCACGAGCGGGCACCGGATGGAGCCTGGAAAGCGATCACTCCCGAATGGAGCGGGCGGCTTGGCAAAAACGGCCTCGTCTGGGGCCGCGGCCTGCACCCCGTCCCGGCCGGGGCGAAGACGAAGGTCGAAGGCGACCGCCGCGCTCCGGCGGGCGTCTTCGATCTCGACGGGGCCTGGGGTTACGCGCCTTCCATTCGGAAGGC
>CAYLJC010000018.1:0-3882 GCA_964383345.1 uncultured Akkermansia sp.
ATCCCGGCGGAATCCGTAGATGCCCTTGTGGCGATAGTAGACGAGATCGGTGGGGAGGCTGCGGGGGTGGGGGATGAGGCTGCGCGAAAAATAGAGGGCGTGGCCGTCGCCGGTGACCGTCACCTTGACCACGTTCGGATCGCTCAGGAGCGGATCGTCCGCCGCGAGGAGATTGGCGGCGGTGATCATGGGCAGATCGGGATCGGCGACGAGGGCGCTCGCGAGACTGTCGATGAGGCCCGGATCGATGAGCGGTTCATCCCCCTGGATGTTGATGATGTGGGACATTTCCGGAAAAGCCCGCGCGACCTCGGCGGTGCGGTCGGTCCCGCTGGGGTGATGGGGGCTGGTCATCGTGACGTGTCCGCCGAAAGCCTCGACTGCGGCGGCGATGCGTTCGTCGTCGGTCGCGACGGTGACGAGGGAAAGTTCGCGGCATTCGTGACAGCGATCCCAGACATGCTCGACGAGCGGCTTGCCTGCGATGAGGTGGAGCGGCTTGCCCGGAAAACGGGTCGATCCCCAGCGGGCGGGGATGACTCCGAGGACTTGAGAGGGTTGGGTCGGCATGGGAAGAGGGTTGCTTTCCATGATGAACTCGCGGAATGCGGATTACGCAAGGGAATCCGATTGAATTTGTCGCGGAACCGGTGGAAACGTGGGGCCTCAACCAACCCCTCTCATTCTGTGGAAATAGCCTGCCTGGATCTCGAAGGCGTCCTTGTTCCGGAAATCTGGATCAATGTGGCGCAAAAAACCGGAATCGACGCCCTCCTCGCGACAACCCGGGACATTCCCGATTACGACGTGCTCATGACCCAGCGGCTCCGCATCCTCGACGAGCACGGTCTCCGGCTCGGGGATGTCCAGGAGGTCATCGGCAGCCTCGCGCCGCTGGAGGGGGCGGTGGATTTTCTCGAATGGCTCAAGTCCGAGTTCCAGGTCGTGATTCTCTCGGATACGTTTTACGAGTTCGCCCGCCCGCTTATGAAGCAACTCGGCTACCCGACGCTTTTTTGTCATCGCCTCGGGATCGGCCCGGACGGTCGCATCGCGGCCTATCATCTGCGCATGCCCGATCAAAAACGCGAGGCGGTGCGGCGTTTCCACGAGTTGAAATTCAAAGTGATCGCCGCCGGGGATTCCTACAATGACACCAGCATGCTCAACGAGGCGGATCGCGGCATCCTTTTCTGCCCGCCGCAAAATGTCATCGACGAATTCCCCCAATTCCCCGTGACGACGGATTACGCGCAACTACAAGCCGCCTTTCTGGACGGGCGGGCGGCGGTGAGGGGAGAAGGGGGGTAGCTTTTTTGCTGTTGGGCGGTGGAGAAGGAGCGGGACATACCAGTGTTCCCGGGGTTGACATTGCCTGAATTTGTAGCTACAATTCATAGCTATGAAAACGGCAAAAATCTTTCAGCACGGTGGCAGCCAGGCCGTTCGTTTGCCCAAAGCTTTCCGCTTTCCCGGTTCGGAAGTGTTCATCGAGCGGCAGGGTGACGAGGTGGTGCTGCGGCCCGTCACCCACACTCGGTTCACCTCTTTTGCCGAGATCGCCCGCTACCTCGCCGAGGCCTTTCCGAACGCGGAGGATTTCCCGGAGCCGCCGCCCCGACCGAAGGATCACGAGCGGGACATTTTGGAATTTTGATCATGTCCGTGACTCCCGCTTATCTGCTCGATTCGAGCGCCTGCATTCCCATCCTGCGCAACCAGGCTGGACTCGAGAAATTGCCGACACCCGCGAAGACCGGTATTCCCATTGTCGTCGCGGCGGAGCTGTGGACCGGGGTGGAAAAGAACAAGTCGTCCCACCCCCGGCAGGCTGCGAAACTCCAGGCATTTCTGGATCTGTTCACCATCCCGGAATTCGACATAGCAGCGGCTCGTCACTACGCGGAGATCCGCGCGGACCTGGAGGCGACCGGGAAGACGATCGGGCCGCTCGATCTGCTCATCGCGGCGCAAGCCCGGAGTCTGAAGGCGATTTTGGTGACGGGGAATGCGGCGGAATTCAAGCGGGTCAAGGGGCTTCACGTTCGGGAGTGGAAGGCGGCATGAAACGCCACCGCAGGGTGCCCACGCAATCCGGTTGGGAAAGCGACTCGGTGGATGGTGGGAGGCTTCGGGCCTAGTGCCTGCCGGGGAGCGCGATCACGCTAACGTGAGCCGGGGAAAAGCCGGGCTACCTGATTTAGAATCCGGGCACCGCCGGCAGGCTCACCGGACGGAGCCCTTCCCTCACCCGCCGTACCCTCGTTTTTATGTCCGACTCACCCCAAACCTCCCCTTCGCCGCTTCTCCCCGAACGCATGGGAAAAAACCCCGGTCGTTGAATCGGGACTTTCCCATTCCTTGTTTTTCCTGTATCCACCCCATCCCAATACTATGAAACGAACTCATCTCCTTCCCCTGCTCGCTCTCGGCTTTGCCATGGCCTCTCCGGCGCAGACCGCCGACAACGTGCCGCCCGAGGGCTTCACCGCACTTTTCAACGGCAAAGACCTGACCGGCTGGTATGGTTGGGCCACCAAGGACCCGACCGAGCTGCAGAACATGTCGCCCGAAGAGCGGGCCGAATACAAAAAGAAATCCATCGAGGGCGGGCTGCCCGACGCCAAGGACGGTCCCGTCCACCTCAAGGCCCACTGGACCGTGGAGAACGGCGAACTCGTCAACGACGGCAAGGGCCTCTACCTCACGACGGACAAGGACTACCGCGACTTCGAGTTCCACGTCGAATACAAGGCCCTGCCCGACGGCGACAGCGGCGTCTATCTGCGCGGCATCCCCCAGGTCCAGATCTGGGACACCACCAAAGGCGATCCCCGGGGACTGGGTCAGGACAAGGGCTCCGGCGGTCTCTGGAACAACAGCAAGGGAGCGCCGGGGAAAGATCCCAGCAAGAAAATGGACAAACCCTTCGGCGAATGGAACCAGCTCAAAGTCCGCATGATCGGCGAGCGGGTCACCGTGGAACTGAACGGAGAGACCGTGGTCGACAACGCCGTGCTGGAAAATTTCTTCGCCAACAAAAAGGCCGGTTACATCGCCTATGCCAAACCCGACAAGTCGGAGAAGAAGGAAGAGAAAAAACTACCCAACGGGTGGATGCGCGACCCCGCCTTTCCCAAAGGCCCCATCCAGCTCCAGACCCACGGCAGCGAGATCCGCTGGCGCAACGTCTTCATTCGTGAAATCTCCGCCGAGGAAGCCAACAAAGAACTCGCCGCCCGCGACGCCGAGGGTTTTGTCGAACAGATCAACGGCAAGGACCTGAGCAACTGGCAGGGCGCCCTCGACAGCTACGAAGTGAAGGACGGGTCCATCGTCTGCAAGCCCGGCAAAGGCGGCGACCTGCTGACAACGGAAGAGTTTGAGAACGGCGTCATTCGCGTTGAGTTCAAGCTCCCGCCCGCGGGGAACAACGGCATCGCCCTGCGCACCCCGAAAGGCGGACATTCCGCTGCGGACGGACTCGAGATCCAGGTCATCGACAGCGACGGTTACAACGCCAAACAGGCCGCGGCGGGCAAAGCGGGACTCAAGCCCGAGCAATATCACGGCTCCCTCTACTACTGCGTCGGCGCCAAGCATGGCTACCTCCGTCCCGTCGGCGAGTGGAATTTCCAGGAGATCGAAATCGACGGACAGAAAATCAAAGTGACCCTCAACGGCACCAAGATTCTCGACGTGGACATCGACACCTTCGACCGCAGCCAGTTCGCCAAGGTGCCGAAGGGTCTGGACAACCGCAAGGGATTCATCGGTTTCGCCGGCCACAGCGATCCCGTGGAGTTCCGCAGCTTCAAGGTGAAGCATCGCAAGTAACCTGTGGTTCCGAACCCTCCGCGACATCCCCGTCATGAAGCTGCC
>CAYLJC010000018.1:3892-15183 GCA_964383345.1 uncultured Akkermansia sp.
AGCTGCCCGCCCCCCTTCTTCTCCTGCTCCTGCCGCTCGGGTGGTTTGGGTGGCTTGGGTCTCCGCCGCTCGGCGCGCAGGATCTCTCCCTCTACGGCAGCGTGAGCCGGGAGGGGAGGGAGATCAGCGGCGCGTCGCTGGCGCGGGTGATGTCGCCCGGGGAGTGGGAGGGCACCCTGGCGGAGCGGCGCGAAAAATGGCGGGAGATGTTGGGACTTTCCCCCTTGCCCGAGCGCACCCCGCTGCAGGCCACCGTCACCGGCGTGCTGGAGCGCGGCGATTATGTGGTGGAAAAAATTCACTTCCAAAGCTCGCCCGGCGCGCACGTTGCCGGGAATCTCTACCGTCCGGCGAAAATCACCGGGAAATTGCCCGCCGTGCTCTATCTCTGCGGCCATTCCAAAGGCAAAGTGAACGCCCCCTACCAGGCGAATCCGCGCTGGTTCGGGCAGCATGGCTACGTCGCCCTCGTGCTCGACCCCGTGCAGTTGGGGGAATGCCAGGGGATGCATCACGGCACCTATCGCGAGGGGCGTTTCGACTGGCCCAGCCGTGGCTACACCCCCGCCGGCACCGAGGTGTGGAACGCGATGCGCGCCCTCGATTACCTGGAGAGCCGCGACGACGTCGACGGGGAGAAAATGGGGGTCACCGGACTCAGCGGCGGCGGAGCGATGTCCTGGTTTCTCGGGGCGGCGGATGAGCGGGTCAAGGCCGTGGCACCGGTTTGCCAGAGCGGCAGCATCGAACGCATGGCGGTGGATCGCGCCACCGACGGGCATTGCGACTGCGCCTTCTGGATCAATTACTACCGCTGGTGCTGGCCCGACATCGGCGCGCTCATCGCGCCTCGTGCGTTTCTCATGGCCTCGGGCAGCGAGGACGTGCTGTGGCGTCCGTCCGGCTACCGCGATGTCGCGCACCGCATCCGCCATCAATACGCGGCCCTGGGCGTGCCGGAGCAATTCGATCTGGTCGAGGACCTCTCGCCGCACGGCTACACCCCGAAACTGCGCCGGGCCATCTTCACCTTCTTCAACACCCACTTGAAAAACGATCCCACCCCCGTGGAGGACGACGTGACCGATTTTGTCGAACCCGAGGAGAATCTGCTCGTCTTCGGCGGGACCCTGCCCAGCGGCGACACCATGATGCGGATGGACGAGCGCCTTGTCAAAGCGGCCGACGTCGCCCTGCCCGACGACGAATCCCGGTGGCGGGCTCACCAGAAAGCAGCCCTCGCACAACTGCGGGAGACCACCTTCCGGAATCTCCCCGCCGCGCCTGCGCCGCGTCTCCGCGACACCCTCGCCGATGGCGGTACCCGGGATGGCGCGGTCTACGGTACGCGGGTCTTCGACACCGCCGACGGACTTACCCTCGCGGTTAAAACCCGCCACCAAGAGCCCCCCGCCGACTCCGTGCCCACGATCCTATTCGCGATGCAACCCGAGGCCCGCAGCACTTTCACCGGCGGTGGCGCGTCCCGTCCCCCCTTCGCGCCCGGGTTCCCCACTGCCGGAGTCGAAGTGCGCAACACCGGTGCCACCTCCGTCGGTCCGGGCTATCTCTGGACCCTGCGCCGCGTCTATCCGCTGCTCGGACACACCCTGCCCGAGCGGCAAGTGAGCGACCTCCTCGCCGGAACCGCCCTGATCCGGCGGGAAACCGTCGGCGGCCCGATCGCCGTGTACGGAAAAAGCGACACCGCCGCCCTGGCGATCTATGCCGCCCTCCTCGACCCCGAGATCGGCGAACTCATCCTCGAAAATCCGCCGGAAAGCCATACCCGTCCCGAAACCGCCGAATTCCTCGGCATTCTCCGGACCGGCGACCTTCCCCAAAACCTGGCCCTGCTCCATCCCCGTCCCATTACCTTCATCGGGAAAATGCCCGCCGCCTACGAGTGGACGAAAGAGGTCTATGAGGCGCTGGGACAGGGCGACCGCATTCGCGTCGTCGCCAACGTCCGGGAATGGCGACCGCGAGGAGAGTAGCCAAGCAGGGGATTTCGACCGGTGCTTGCAGAACGGGTTCCTGCCAACGTTTCGGGTCGGGTCGGGCGTCCTCCCTGCCGCCGGGAAGACTGGCCTCTTCCGCTGCTGCTCACCGCCTCCCCACTTCACTCGTGACCATCGCGCCGCGTTCGTCGATCAGGGTGAGCAGCCAGGTGTTGGCTTCGGGGGGCAGCCCTTTGGCGATGATTTTGTCGTCTTCGATGCGGGCGGCGAGGCTTTTCCACTCGCGTTCGGAGCGGAGTCCGGTCTCGGTGGTGTAGTGGAGCTCGGCTTTCACGACTTTGCGCACGGAGGAGTAGGGAGCGGTAATGGTGGAGGCGTGCCGGTGGATTTCGTTGATGGTCGGCAGCGGGATGCCGTCTCGGAGGAGGGAGTCGATGAAGAGCCCGATTTCCATGGGCTCCCAGCCCGCCGGGTGGCTGTGGGCCATGCGGGGTTCGATGCGGAAGTGGCGTGGTCCTTTCACGAGGGCGGCGGATTTGGCGTAGCTGTCGAGAGGGTAATGGATGTCGTGGGTGCCGTTGACCCAAAAGATGGGCACGGTGCATCGGCCGAGGTGGCGGGAGGGGTCGTAGGCGGCGACCCAGGCGTCGCGGCGTTCTCCGAGTCGGTCGAGGGATGGTTTCTGGACGGATTCCCCTTCGTGGAGAAATCCGCAGCCGTAGACGGGCACGGCGGCCCGGAAACGGTTGTCGAGGGAGGCGACGAGGCAGGTGGTGTAGCCGCCCCAACTGATTCCGGTGACGGCGGTGCGGCCGGGATCGACTCGGGGCAGGGTGCGCAGGAGGGTGTGGGCCCGGATCACCGCGGCGACGGCGTGGTAGGGCCAGTCGTCGTCGACGGTGTCGCCGATGCTGTTGAATTTCTGCTCGTGGCCCTGGTCGGGGCCTCCGTGGGGTAGGCGGGTGCGGAGGGTGCGTTGGTGTCCGTGGTCGGGAATTTTCGCCCCGTTCTTGTCGTATCGCGGAGCGGGGGGACGGTGGCCCGAGAGATCCATCGCGATGGCGGCGTAGCCGCGCTGTGCCCAGAGCCAGACCCAGTCCGAGAAGGCGGTGCCGCCTCCGCCGTGAATGAGGACGATGCCGGGAAAGGTCTCGTCGGCTCCGGCGGTGCCGAGGGTGGCGGGCGAGGCGTAAAAGGCAAACACTTCGGTGGGTGTTCCGGCGATGGGTTCGCCCTCGTAGAGCAAGGATTGGATCGGGGCGGCGGGGTCTTCGATACGGAAGGGGGGCAGGTCGCTCTGGAGTCGTTCGACGGGCCAGTGACCGGCGTTGTCGTTTTTCGCCGGTTCGGCGGCGAGGGGAGCAAGGGCGCTCAGGCTAAGAAGGAAGAGCGGGGAGAGCAGGATACGCGGGAAGAGCGGCGGATGGGACCGGGGGGAGGCGGGGTGTGCGCGGGGTATCGCCATGTGCATAGCTCATAAAAGCCCTAAAACAGGCTGAGATACCAGATTTATTTCCCGGTTCCGGCATTTCGGAGGGGGACTGGACTCGGTGCCGTCTCGATCGGGAGACGGGTTGACCTCTTTTTCCTCCGTCGGGGATCCGCCTCGTTTTGCGAAAAAGGTCGGGACTTGTTTCTTGCCCTGAGCGGCGGACCGCTGTTATCTGCCGGAAGACATCCATCACCCCCCTCAAAAAACCATGGAAATTTCCGAAGAAAAGCGCCGCCGGATCGATCAAATCAAGGAGGAGATCGTCGGTCATCTCGTGCGCGACCAGGCTCACGACACGGAAACGGCGACGCCGGGGGACTGGTGGAGGGCGGTCAGTCTGACGACGCGGGGCCGTATGATGGAGCTGGCCTGCGAGGTGGGCAAACATCACCAGCGGCTCAATGTGAAGCGGGCCTATTATCTCTCGCTGGAGTATCTGGTGGGTCGGCTCCTCGAAAACAATCTCGTGAATCTGCGGATGCTGGACGAGTGCCGCATCGCCCTCTCCGAGCTGGGGCAGGATCTCGGGGATATCGCGGAGGTGGGGCCCGATCTCGGTCTCGGCAACGGCGGTCTCGGGCGTCTCGCGGCCTGTTTCATGGATTCCCTGGCGACGCTCGATTACCCGGCGGTGGGCTACGGGATCAATTACAAGTTCGGTCTTTTCCGCCAGAAATTCATCGACGGCCAGCAGGCCGAGTCGCCCGACGACTGGCGTCGTTTTGGCAGTCCCTGGCAGATTTGCCGGCCGGAGTATGCGGTGGAGGTCCCGCTCTACGGGCATGTCGAGACGCAGTTCGATGATCGGGGGAACGGTCGTCCGGTCTGGACGGGGACTCGCTCCATCCTCGGGGTGCCGTGGGATCTCGCGGTGATCGGGTACGGCGGCGAATCGGTCAACTACCTGCGCCTCTGGGAGAGCAAGGCCTCGCGGGAGTTCGATCTCGATGTGTTCAACCGCGGCGGCTACGTCGAAGCGGTGCGGGAGAAGGCGCTCAGCGAATCGGTGTCCAAGGTGCTCTACCCCAATGATTCGACCGAGGCGGGCAAGGAGCTGCGTCTCGTGCAGCAATATTTCTTTGTGACCTGCTCTCTTCACGACATCGTGCGCCGTTTCCGCGCTTCCAACGACGATTGGGAAACGCTGCCTGACAAGGCGGCGATCCAGCTCAACGACACCCATCCGTCCATCGCCGTGGCCGAGATGATGCGGCTGCTCGTCGATGACGAAGGCCTGCCCTGGGATCAGGCCTGGGAGATTTCCCGGAAAACCTTCGCTTACACCAATCACACGCTGCTGCCCGAGGCACTCGAAAAATGGAGCGTGCCGCTCTTTGAAAGAGTCTTGCCGCGCCATCTCCAGATCATCTACGAGATCAACCGGAATTTCCTGGAGAACGATGTCGCGAAGCGGTGGCCGGGCGACACGGACAAGCTCGCCGCGATGTCCATCATTGAAGAGGGTTCGCCGAAGATGGTCCGCATGGCCTATCTCTCCGTCGTCGGGAGCCACACGACCAACGGCGTGGCCGCCCTCCACACCGACTTGCTCAAGCGGCGTCTCTTCAAGGATTTCCACGAGCTTTTTCCGGGTCGTTTCCAGAATAAAACCAATGGGATCACTCCGCGACGTTGGCTCAAAGCTTGCAACGAGGAGCTGTCCGCCCTGATCGATCGCTCCATCGGCGAGGAGTGGCCCGCCCGGCTCGACTTGCTCCGGGGGCTGGAGGCTTTCGTCGACGATCCGGCGTTCCAGAGCGAGTTCATGGCGATCAAGCTCCGCAACAAGCAACGCCTCGCCCGCCTGATCGAGGCCCGTTGCGGCATCACGGTCGATCCGACGGCGCTCTTCGACGTGCAGATCAAGCGCCTCCACGAGTACAAACGCCAGCATCTCAATTTGCTCCACATCCTCCTCCTCTATCGCCGGTTGCTCCAGGATCCCGGCCTCGACATCGTGCCGCGGGTCTTTGTCTTCGGCGCCAAGGCGGCCCCCGGCTACGTGCTCGCCAAGGAGATCATTCACGCGATCAACGCGGTCGCGGCGGTCATCAACCACGACAAACGCATCGGTGGCAAGTTGAAGGTGGCCTTCATTCCGAACTACGGCGTCAGTGCGGCCGAGATCATCATCCCGGCGGCGGATATCTCCGAGCAGATCTCCACGGCGGGCAAGGAGGCCTCCGGCACGGGAAATATGAAGCTGGCCCTCAACGGTGCCCTCACGCTCGGCACCCTCGACGGGGCCAACGTCGAGATCCGGGAGGAAGTCGGGGAGGAGAACATCTTCATCTTCGGACTCACCGTGGAAGAGGTCGAGGAACTCTGGGCGAACGGCTACAGTTCGATCGACCAATACTGGGCCGACGAGGAGCTGAAAGAGGTGATCGACTGGCTCTGTTCCTCCACTTTCGCCCCGAAAGGATCTTTCGACTCGATCCGCCGCAGTCTCCTCGACGAGGGCGATCCCTATCTCGTCCTCGCCGATTTCTGTTCCTACGTGGAAGCGCAGGCCCGCGTCGACGCGACCTATCGCGATCCGCAGAAGTGGGCCAAAATGGCCATCCTCAACACCGCCCGCGTCGGGAAATTCTCCAGCGACCGCACCATCCACGAGTACGCGAAAGACATTTGGCGGTTGTCACCCGTCCATGTGTAGACGAGCGGTTCCCTGAATGGACGAATTGGCCGCCAAGCACGTCTTGCTTGATTTTGAACTGATCACTCTCATCGCCCTGGCGGTGGGGGTCGTTTTTTATGCCCTGCTGCGGCGCGTGAGACGGGAGCAACCCCCGCTCGAACCGGTCGATTACGACATCTTCGACCTTTTCCTGATGTTTTTCCCGGCGGTGCTTTTCCTCATCAACCCCATCGTCGAGGTGATTGCGGCCACCTCGGAAAACGCCCCGCCGCCCCGAGAGCCCCGGCACGACATCTCCTCCGTGCTGGTGAACATCGGTTACTTCGCCTTTGTCGGGATCATGACCTGCGGCATCCTCGAGTGGATCCGCAACCGGCGGGTCGTCGATCTCTTCGGACTGCGGGCACTCGGTCTGCCGAAGATCGTGGTGCTCTCCCTCCTCGGCGGAGTGGCTGCGTTCCTGATCTGCGCGTGGGCGGTGGGCGAATTCTCCACGTCGTATCTTGAAGGGATCTTCGGCGAGCTGGAGGCGCAGGAGCCGGTGAAAATGTTCCAGGAATCCCAGTCTCTCGCGCACCTGTCCCTCTCCGTGGTGATGGCCTGCGTCGCGGCGCCGGTGGTGGAGGAATTTCTCTTCCGCGGCTATATGTACGGGACGCTGCGCCGTCTCACCAACCCGGTTTTTTCCGCCGTCATCATCGGCGGATTGTTCGCCGTGGTCCACGGGAATCTCCCCGCCCTGCTCCCGCTCTGGGTGTTCTCCCTGCTCCTGTCCTTCGCCTACGAAATGACCCGCTGCCTCTGGGTGCCGGTGGGCATGCATATCTTTTTCAACGCCGCCAACATCGCCCTGATGCTGATGCCCGAAGCGGCGGAATAAATTCACCATGCCGGAGAAACTTTCCATGCAGCGACTGGGCGACCTCGGCGAGGAGGCTCTCGTCGATCATCTCATCAGTCTCCTCCCGTCCTCCGATCCCGCCCTCCTCACCGGACCCGGCGACGACTGCGCCGTGGTCGCGCCGGAGCACGGACTCTGGCAACTCCTGAAAACGGATTGCCTCATCGAAGGCGTTCATTTTCTCCCCGGCAGCGATCCCGCGCTGGTCGGGCGCAAGGCGATCAACCGCGCTGTCAGCGACATCGCCGCGATGGGAGGCGCACCCCGTCACGCCCTCGTCACCCTCGCTGTCGCGGCGGACCGCACCCTGGGGGAAGTCGAGGGCTGGTACCGCGGCATGGCCGTCGCCGCCGCCGCCGCCGGATGCTCCATCGCCGGTGGAGAGACCTCGCGGCTCCCGGAAAAAGGCGCCCTGCTCTCCATCGCCATGACCGGCGTGGTGGCGCCGGAGCATTGCGTCCTGCGGAGCGGCGCGTCACGGGGCGACATCATCGCCGTGACCGGTCGTCTCGGAGGATCTTTCGAGAGCGGACGCCATCTCACTTTTTCTCCCCGTCTCGCGGAGGCGCGTTGGCTGGTGGAACACGCCCGCCCCACCGCGATGATGGATCTCAGCGACGGACTGGGCTCCGACCTGCCTCGTCTCGCTCGCGACAGCGGGGGAGGCTACCGGGTCGACTGCGCAACGATACCCTGTCATCCCGGCGTCGACGTGGAGCGGGCCGTCGGCGAGGGCGAGGACTACGAGTTGCTCGTGACCTTTTCTCCGGCGACCTTCGCGACGCTCCCGGCGCGGTGGGCGGTCGCCTTTCCCGACGTCCCTCTCACCGCCATCGGCGAGATCACCGAAGACACCGACGAACCGCTCCCGCGAGGATGGGAGCACTACCGCAATGCGTGACCTTTTCCCCATGACCACCGCCTCCGCCGAGGAGATGATAGAGGCGGGGCAACGATACGGCACCGGTCTGCGGGCCGGGGATGTCGTGGCGCTCAACGGTGATCTCGGCGCGGGGAAAACGCATTTCTGCAAAGGGCTCGTCGCCGGTCTCGACGCCCGGGAGGAGGTCACCAGTCCGACCTTTTCCCTCGTGCAGGAGTATCTCTCGGGCCGCGTCCCGATCTATCATTTCGATTTTTACCGGCTGGAATCGGTCGGCGAACTGATCTCGCTGGGATGGGACGACTACCTCGACGAAGGAGGGATCATCCTCGCCGAATGGGCGGACAAATTCCCCAAAGTATTCCCTGATGAAACCACCTGGATCGATCTCGTGATCGAGGGGGACGGACGCCACACCGTACAACTCCGATGATCCTCGCGCTCGAAACATCCACCCGGAACGCCTCCCTCGCGGTGTGGGATCGTGCCACCGGCGTCGTCGTCCACGAAGCGACCTTCACCACCGAGCGGGCTCACAACGCCGTGATTTTCGGTCCGGTCGAGGCAATCCTGAAAGAGTATCGCGAAGAGCTCCGCGGCATCGTCGTCGGACTCGGCCCGGGATCCTACGGGGGCGTGCGCGTCGCCATCGCGGTGGCCAACGGCCTGGGTCTGGCGATGGGATTGCCCGTCGCGGGGCGGTCCTCGCTGGAGACCTGGGACGCGGAGGACGATTCCTATCTCGTCGTCGGGGACGCGCGGCGGGGGACGTTTTTTGTCGCCGAAGTGGTCGACCGGAAGCTGCAGGGCGAACCCGCTCTGATCGAGGTGACGGAGATCGCGGCCTACCTCGCTCCGCTGCGGGCGCGCGGACTCCCGCTCCATACGCCTGATCCGAAGGTGGCCGAACTTCTCCCCGAGGCGCGCCTCTCCAGCCCCTCGGCGGGGAAACTGGCCTCGCTCTTCGGAGACGCGGACTTCGAGAGGGGTCCGGTGGTTCTCGAACCTCATTACCTGCGGGCACCGTTCATCACAACGCCGAAAGCGAAGGGAGGGCCGTGAACAGGCCTGTTCACAGAACCCGCCCGGCCTGGTCGGCCGACTCGCCTTGGGACGGTGTTTCACTCTCTTTCACGAAGGAATAGATCGCGTTTCCCGCCGCCACTGTTTTTAGTTCTCCGGTGGCGGGCTGGAGGCCTTTGTCTTTGGAGTGGGTGAACAAAACGATGGCACCTTCATTGTTGGCGACAAAGTCGGCATAGGTGAACTGGTCGGAAATCGTGGTCTTTTTCACCTTGTATCCCTCCTGAAGCAGCGTCTCGAGGCGGCGGTATTTCGGCCTGTCCGGGAAAAGAATCCTGCCGCGCATCCGGGAGGAGACGGATTTGGTGTGGTGGGCGTCGTCATCGGTGGGCGCGACCTGCCAGATGTTGGCCGAGCCGAAGAGGTGATTGTATTCCCGTGCCGCGAGACTGTTGACCTCGTCGTTCGGCGTGGCGGCGATGAGTTGTCCGATCCGGCTGAAGTCGATCTCTTCCTCGACGTAGTCCGAGAGGATGTTGGCGTGTTTGGCGGGCAGCCCTTCCATTTTCGCGGCACTGACGTTGGAAAAGTTGGTGTCGAGCAAAAGCACCTCGTGGCCATCGTCGTAAAGGGCTTTCGCGATGGCGCGGGTCCAGTGACCGGCCCCGGCGAACAGAACGCCGGTGGGATTTTTGGTGGCCAGTCCCAGACGATTGGCGAGGGGGGAGGCCAGCAATCCGTAGAAGGCGACGGTGCCGATGATGATGATGAACATGACCGGGACCGCGTTCTGCATCTGGGCGGTGATCTCCGGGGTGATGATTTCGGCCATCCCGGGTCGGTGGGCGGCGTGCTGCATTTCGAGGGCGAAGACCGAAGTCACCGCCGCGGCCACGACCCCGCGAGGTGCCATCGCCGCGAGAAAAAGGCGTTCTTTCCCCGTGGTTTGCCTGGAGAACAGATTGGCGATGAAAATCGAGGCGGGGCGGACCACGAGGATCAGGAGGAGAAGAAGGAGGACTCCTTCGCGGGCGGCGCGGGCGAGGTCATCCGTGGCGATGTTTCCCGAAAGCACGAGGAAGAGGATCGAAATGATGAGGAGGCGGAGATGCTCCTTGAACTCCAGAATGCGCTTTATCGAAACCGATTTCTGGTTCGCCAGGGTGATGCCCATCACGGTGACGGTGAGCAGTCCGGACTCCGGCGTGAAATGGTTGGAAACAGTGTAGGCGACCGCGACCGCCGAGATGATGAAAACGGTGTGAAGAAAGTCGGGGATGAGGTGGTGTTTGAAGAGGTATTCGATGATCTTGGTGATGAGGAACGCGGACAATCCGCCGACCACGAGGGTGGTGGCGATGGTGTGGAAGAGGGTGGTTTTGGTGTTTTGCCAGTCTCCGGAGACGGCGGTTTGGAAAGCCAGCACCGCGAGGATCGCACCGATGGGATCGACCACGATTCCTTCCCATCGGAGAATCGCGGCGACTTTTTTGGCCGGTTTGACATGCTGGAGGAGCGGTCCGATGACGGTGGGACCGGTGACCACGAGGATGGATCCCAGGATGGTGGCGACGCGCCAGTTCCAGTGGAAAAAACAGATGCCGATGGCGGAGGTCAGGACGAAGGAGACCAGTACCCCCACGCTGCACAAACGCAGCACCGGGGCACCGCTTTCGCGGAGGTCGGAGAGCTTCAAGGTCAGTCCTCCTTCAAAGAGGATCATCGCGACGGAGAGACCGATGATCGGGAGCAGCAGAGTCTCCGTCAGGGCGGCATCGAGATGGTTGCCGATGCTGATGCCAAAGAGGATTTTGGCTCCGAATCCGAACAGGAGCAGCAGCAGGATGGAGGGGATTTTGCCTCTCCAGGCGAGCCATTGCGCGATGATTCCCAGCCCCAGAATGACGGTGAGATACGTGCCGAAGGAGATGGTGGAAAAATCGAGCAGGGGCAGGGAGTCGGACATGGCGCTTTGGTTTTTTTAACGGGCGGGCGGGGAGGATGCGGTTCCCTCGAGCCGGGCGATGATTGCATCGACGTCGTAGACACAGCCTCCCCAGGTCCCGCCGCTCACGTTTTGGAGGGCGGCCCAGAGCCTGGTGTCGTCGGGCACGTTGGGGAGTGGCTGCAGCTTTTCGTTGACGGGACGGGCGAGGAGTTCCCCGATGTCGCCGAGATAATCGATCGATCCGGTGAGATTGCGGCAATCAATGCGGATGCGGATGGGGTCGCCGTCGCGCACTTTGCCGATGGGACCGCCCGCCCAGGCTTCGGGGGAAAGGTGACCGGCACAGGCCCCGGTCGAGACGCCGGAAAAACGTCCGTCGGTGAGGAGGGCGACGTGTTTGCCCCAGGAGAGATGTTTCAGGGCGATGGTGAGTTGGGCGGTC
>CAYLJC010000019.1:0-15155 GCA_964383345.1 uncultured Akkermansia sp.
ATTGACGAGCTCGGGGAGCGATCTGGAAATCAGCGGGGAAACCGGGGCGGAAAGCGGCGGCGGCCTTTCGCTGCGCGGCGGTGCCTCGGTGACGACGGCACCCGTCGGCGGGGCGATCCGGCTCAAGGGGATCGCTGCGGCGGGGGACAATGCGGGAATCGTGATCGAGACGGCGAGCCTCGAGTCCGGGGAGGACGCCATTTGGCTCGAGGGCCAGGGCTCGGGGGAGGGACGGGCGATCCATTCCGTCACGGCGGATGGATGGATCGACAGCGGCGGCACCATTCTCCTGAAATCCGCCGGAGGCGATGTCGTCGTGGCGGGTGCGGTGCGTGCCGAGGGACTGCTCCTGCAGGATGACACACCAATCGGAGAGGTCCGTTTTTCCCTGGATCATTCGTTCAACGAGGTCGCCGTCCTCGCCGCCGGGGGGACGGGGTCTTCGGGGCGGGTCGGTTCCGTTGATTTCCGGAACGGGAATGGCTTTGCGGTCGGTTCGGTGGAGGGAGAAAATGAAAGCTCTTTCGACGGGATCCGTGTGAACGGCGATGTCTCTCTTTTTTCGGCGGGCGGAAGTCTGACGCCCCTTGTCGTGAACGAGGAGATCGATTCGCTCGCGGGATCGATCCATCTGGAAGGTTTCGATGTCACGATCCTCAGCCCGGTCTCCGCGCCGTCCGGCGACATCACTGTGGTGGTGGGGTCGCAGACTTATTCCCAAGGCGTCGGCGGCACGGCGACTATAGGAGCTGATCTCGTTCACGGCGGTGAACTCCGTTTTCTCGGGAGCACGGGAGCGGGCGATACGGTGACCTACGCGGGATGGTCGGGAGCGCCGCTGGCGTTCGACTTCGCCTGGCTCGACGGCATTGAAACTCTCATCGGATCGTCATCCGTCTCGGACCAATTCCACGGGCCCGATTCGGCGGCGAACTATCGGTTTGTCGCGGGGGGAACCATCCAGGTGGGGGGAGTCGAAGTGAGCGGATTCGAAACCCTCTTCGCCGGATCCGGCAACGATACATTCAGGGTCGCGCCGGGCGGCGGGCTCTCCGGTCTCCTCCACGGCGGCGGCGGCGTGGACCTGCTGGACTACACCGGCTACGGGTCGCCCGTCTCCGTGCATCTCGGGGAGGCGCGAGCGACGGGGTTCAACGGCGTCACAGGGGTGGAAATCTACCGCGGCTCCGCCTTCGAGGACACCCTCACCGGAACGGCCGGCAACGACACTTTCACGATCCACGCGGACAACGCCGGACAGGTCAACGGCGGGGCGCTCTTTTTCTCCTTCGAGCACCTCCGCGGGATCGGAGGGGCGGATCGCTTCCTTTTTCAAAACCAGGCCACGGTGGGATCGGTGGACGGGGGGCCCGGTGATGATCTCCTCCAGATCGACGATCGCAATCTCAGCGGGACCCATACCTACACGATCACCGGCAACCGGATCACGCGGAATCCGAGCTACCTGTTCACCGGACTCGAGAGAATCCGTCTGCTTCTCGGACCGGGGGATGACACGGTCGTGACGGGAGACTACGGTCTGGTGCAAACCTTCGACGGCGGAGCGGGAAATGATTTCCTCCGCCTGGGATCGGGGGTGTATCTCCGGGACAGTCCCATGGCCTTCGGGGGATCGACGATACACCACAGCGGTTTCGAGGGGCCGTTCCCGCCCGACACCGCGCCGGGCGAGGTCCTTCAGGTGCAGACGAACCAGACGCCCCGTCCGCCGCAGGGGGGCGGTTTTCTGGTCGAAGATCGCTTCACGCCGGGGAGTGCGGCGGGCGAGGCGCTCCTCCAGGTGCTCAGCCAACAGAGCGGCAATGCCTTTTCCGCCGTCCTCGCGGGGCAGGCGGTCCTCCTGCAGCTCGACGGACAGCAGTATCTCGTTCGCGCGCCGTCCAGTCTCGACGGCTCTCTCACCGCGCCGCCACCCGAGTTGATTGATCGCCTCCGTGAGCAGCTTCGCGCCGACGGGTGGGCGGAACTCGCCGAGGCGATCGAGTTCACGGGCCCCATGTCCCTGATCGGCAGCGACGGCCCTTTTCCCGTCGATCTGGCCACGCCGGTGCCGCCGGCTCTCCTCGCGGTCCTGGGGAGCGCCCTCGCGACCGAGGCGGTGGAGGAGCTTTTTTCCGCTCTGGAAATGTTCGTTGTTGTCCCCGTCACCGCTGCCGACGGCGTGGTCGCGATCTTCGTCGCGGCCGTTCCGGTGGACGAGGCGATCCGGGGCCTGCTCCTGGAACATCTCGGCGAACTTGCCTTCACGGAAATGGAGGAGGCCCTCGCACCATGATCCGCCGCTCCCACCGCGTCTTTTCCATGCCATCGTTCCCTGTTTCCCATTTTTTCTCAAGCGGGTTGCTCCGCAGCGCGCTCACTGCTCTGCTGGTCGTCCTGTTCCTTTCGCCGGCGGTGGCGCAGCGGCGTCAGCTCGAAACGGCCGCGGAACAACAACGCCGGGCCAGCGGGACGGACAAAATCAAAACGGGTGCCTCCGCCCGAGACGAACGCGGGGACGGGGAGGAGGGCCCCGCGTCGCACGACACCACTCCGTTGGGAGTGACGCTGCGCTCGCTCCAGCTCCTTTCCCATCAGGACGAGACGGACATGAGTCCGAACCCCGGCGACATTCCCGTGGTCATCGACGAGGACCTGCCGGCTCCGGCGACACTGGCGGGTGACCTCGAAGCCTACGTCGATGTACCCCTTTCCATGGCCCTGCTCGCCTCGATCCAGCGGGACATCGTCCTGTCGTGGCGGGAGAGCGATTACCCGCTCGTCGATGTCTACTACCCCGAGCAGAACATCACCGGAGGGCGTCTTCAGATCGTGGTGAGAGAGGCGGTTCTCGGGGAAAAAAAAGTCGAGGGGGCGGTGATTTCCAAAGAGGACTACTTGCTGGGTCGGATCGGGGTGGACCCGGGGGATCGTCTCCCGAGCCGCCGGATCGAGTCCGACGTGGACTGGCTCAATGAAAACCCCATCCGCACGGTCGATCTCATTTACGAGCGGGGCGCGGCCGATGGGACGAGTGACATTCTCCTGCGGGTCGAGGAGGACGATCCCTTCACCGCCTACACCGGATTCGCCAACACCGGGGTGGAACTGACCGGGGAAGAGGAATGGGCCTTCGGCTTCAATTGGGCCAATCCCTTTCAACAGGAGCACAGTTTCGGCTACCACTTCGGAACCGATCTGGAATGGGAAAATCTTCGGGCGCACTCCGTGTTTTACCAAGCGTTTCTCCCCTGGCGTCACACTCTCCGTATTATCGGGGCGCATGTCACGAGTTCCTCGGATACCGCCCTGATCCGGGTCGATGGTCTGAGCGAGCAACTCACCGGGGAATATCGCATCCCGCTGGATCGTCCGCGTTCCCTCCGGCAACTGCGGCAGTACCTGAGCTTCGCTTTTGATTACAAATCGACCAACACCGATCTGATTTTTGGCGGGAGCGCGGTCTTCGGGACGGCGGTGAAAGTCGGTCAGTTCCGGGCCGCCTACGACGCCACGCTGCCCGACGAACGCGGAGTGACCCGCTTCCGCGCCGGACTCGTGGCCTCGCCCGGAGATCTGTTCGACGGCAACGACAACGCCAGTTTCGCCGCGGTCCGGCCGGGGTCCGAGGCAGGGTATGTCTACTCTTTCGCCGAAGTGGAAAGACTCTTCCGCCTGCCGCGGGATTTCACCCTGCGCCTCGAAGTGACCGGTCAGGCCACCGGAGACCGGCTCACCTCAACAGAGCAATTCCTCGCCGGGGGATACGCCTCGGTGCGGGGGTTCGACGAGAGCGTCGTGCGCGGCGACTCGGGGGTGATCACGACGCTCGAACTGATCTCGCCCGACTTTTCGCTTCTGGCCCCCCGCGCGGGAAATATCGACGACACCTGGAACGCCCTCGTGTTTTACGATTCGGCCGCCCTCGGGATCAGCGAGGCCCTGCCCGGAGAGGTCGGTCCGTCGCTTCACGGCGTGGGTCTCGGCCTGAGCTGTCGCGTCGGCGAGCGGGGATACGCGCGGGCCGCCTACGGGTGGGCGGTCCGTTCCCACGGCATCCTCCCGCGCGACGAGGACGGGGGCAGGTTTCACTTCGGCGTGACCCTGATGTATTGAGGGAGGCGCTTTTTGGGCGGTTGCGAGAAGAGGAACAGTCGCGGGGCTCAGTCCACCGGCAGTCCGGCGAGCATTTTGTCGAAGCCCTTGATCGCTTCCTCTTCGTTGAGGCGGAAGCCATTGTATTCGACGATTCCCTCGCGGTTGATGATGACCCACCAGGGCGTGCCGCCGGGTTTGTAGGCCCCGCTGATGCCGGGGAATCCGGGGGCTTTGATGTTGTGGCCGAAAGGAATGGCGAGGTCGAATTTTTCCGCGGTGACCTTGAGCTTGTCCGGAGTGTTGTCGAGAAAACCTTCGAACGCGGTCTGGATCGCGAGGAAGACGATCTCGTCATTGCCCTGGTATTTTTCGACGAGATTTTTCAGGACGGGCAGTTCGCGCTCCTGCGAGGCCTCGCACCAATGTTGGAAGAAGAGCATCACCACGATTTTCCCCTCGTAGTCCGTGATCTCGATCGTTTCCTTGCCCGCGGGGAGTTGGTACCAGGTGCTGATGTTGATGAGAGGAGCTTTCTCGCCTTCGATGCCCTTCTGGGCGACTTGCGCCGAGAGAGCGAGGGGAGTGAAGATCGTGGCGAGGATGAGGAGAAAACGACGCGTATTCATGGTCATTAGGTTACGGGAGGAATGAGGGGAAGAGAACACATTATTGCGGGCTTGCCGGGGAATTTTTTGTTCGCTACGCTGACGCGGAGACAAAGCTTCCACCGCCCCCGCCGCGCGGGAGGCATCTATCTCCCCAATACGACTGATACGATCCGGGCGGGCGATCCTGAGAAAATACGGAACCCGATTCCGGGATATGATGGCCCGCTTCCGACAAGATGATGAAACCCCGAATCGATCCCTTCCGCGAATCCCGGAGCCAGTCAGGCGTGCTCCAATGCCATTTCAACGGAGAAAAAATCGCCATGATCCTGCGTCACGGCGACGTGCGTCAGGCCGCGAAGGACTGGCAGACCTACAGCTCCGACGCCCCCTTCCGGGTCCCGGTTCCCTCCGAAGAGGACGTGCGCACGATGCGCCAGTTGCCCATCGAAACCAATCCGCCCGAGCACACCGAATACCGCGCCCTCGTCGAACCGTTTTTCCGCCGGGCGAAAGAACCCGACACGATCGCCCGGGTCGAGTCGCTGATCTCGGAACTGCTCTCGGCGGCGTTGCGGCGAGACTCTCTCGAAGTGGTCGGTGAATTCGCCCTGCCCCTGCAATCCCGCGCCCTCACCTACCTGCTAAACGTGCCCGAGAGCGAGGCCGAAACCTGGATCGGCTGGGGGATTCACGTTTTCCGCGTCAGTGGCGGGATCAAAAAAGGGACGGACTTCGAGGACTATCTCCAGGCCCGCTTCGACCGGGCCGAGGCGGATCCCGGGGAAGATTTTTTCAGCGCCCTGACCCGGGCGGAGTATCGCGGACGACCGCTCACCCGCGAGGAGATGATGGGCTTCGCCAATCTCGTCTTCGCCGGCGGACGCGACACGATCATCCACACCGTCTCCTCCATTTTCGCGTATCTCGCGAGGACTCCCGCCGCTCTCGAATTCCTGCGCGAAGACCCCTCCCGCATCACCCACGCGAGCGAGGAATTTTTCCGCGTCTTCATGCCGCTGACGCACATCGGGCGGGTCTGTCCGGTCGCTACCGATGTCCACGGTGTCACCGTGGCCCCCGGCGAGCGGGTCTCCCTGTGCTGGGCCTCGGCCAACCGGGACGAGGCGGTGTTCGAGGCACCCGACGAGATCCGGCTCGACCGCAAACCGAACCCGCACATCTCCTTCGGATTCGGAACCCATCTCTGTCTCGGTGCCGCCCACGCCCGGCTCCTCGTGCGCACCCTCTTGCGGACATGCTGCGAGAGGGTCGGATCGATCACCGAACTCTCTTCGGAGGACAGGGTGGAGAAAGAGGAAGGCTACCAGCGCATCCTCGGCTTCGAATCACTCCAGGTCAGGGTGTCCGGGAGAGAGTAGGAGTCGGGAGTTTCGACGAGGGGTGGAAAATTGGTGATTGCGAAACGGGGATTCGTCGCCACTGTACCTTTTGAACGTCTCCCCCCTTTCTCCTGTGCCTGATTCCCTTACCATCGCCAAGACCTGCGCCAGGTGCGCGGATGACATACAGGCGGAGGACATCGTCGTACTCGATCTGCGCGGCATTTCCACGATCGCGGATTATTTTGTGATCTGCACGGCGACATCGGTGCCGCATCTGAAGGCCGTCCATCGCGATATCCGGGGGAAAACAGAGGAGATTCTCGGGGAAAAACCGCGCTCCAGCGAGGGGGAACCCACGAGCCTCTGGATGGTCCTCGATTACATCGATGTCGTCGTCCACATCTTCCATTCCGAGATCCGCGACCTCTACAGCCTGGAGGATCTCTGGGCCGACGCCCCCCGCGTGCCGCTCGATGTCGCGACGTCGCCTCCCGCCAAAAAATAAGTCCGGCACGGGAGGATTCCCCGGGTCGTTTTCCCTCCGCCCATGCGCATCGAAGTCGTCAACACCGGCAATGAGTTGCTCTTCGGCAAAATCCTCAACAGCCATGTGGCCTATTTCGGACAGCGGCTCTTTCAGCTCGGTCTCCGCATCGGGAGGCAGACGGCGATCCCCGACGGCGATGACATCCGGCTCGTCCTGCAGGAAGCCTTTCCCCGCTGTGATCTCCTTCTCGTGACCGGTGGACTCGGTCCCACCAGTGACGACATCACCCGCGAAGTTGTCGCGGAGATGCTGGGACGCGCTCTGCGGCTCGATCCTCTCGTCCACGAGACGATCCGGGAAATGTTCCGCCGCCGCGGGCTGAAGCAAAACTCCTCCAACGACCGCCAAGCGATGGTGCCCGAGGGGGCGCAGGTCCTGGCGAATCCCCACGGAACCGCGCCGGGGCTGTATCTGCCCGCCGATCCGGACGCGGGATTGCCGCATCTGTTTCTTCTGCCCGGTCCGCCGCGCGAACTGATCCCCATGTATGAAACGCTGGTGGAGCCCCTCATCGCCGGGCTGCTCGACGCGGACCACGCGCCGCTGGAGTGGCGCAATTTCAAAATCTTCGGGGTGGGGGAGTCGTCGCTGGCCTCCACCCTGGAACCGGACTTCGACAAGATCGCGGACCTCGAGGTCGGCTACTGCGCCCGGCCCGGGGAAGTGGATCTGCGTCTCATCGGAACCTCCGCGGCGGTGGAGGAGGCCACCGCCCTCGTTCGCGCCGGATTCCCCCGCGAGATCGTGACCGAGTCCGAGGACGGCATCGAGCGGGTTCTCCTCGGGTTGCTGCAGGAACGCGGCGAGATCGTCTCGACCGCCGAGAGCTGCACCGGAGGCTTCATCGCCAGCACCCTTACCGACGTGGCCGGATCGAGCGCGATGTTTCAGCGCGGTTATGTGACGTATTCCAACGAGGCCAAGACGGAGATCCTCGGTGTGCCGCCGGTTGTGCTCGAGGCGCACGGGGCCGTCAGCAACGAGACCGTTTCCGCGATGGCCGCCGGTTGCCTCGCCGCGAGCGGGGCCGATCA
Organism: uncultured Akkermansia sp.; assembly: GCA_964383345.1. GTDB lineage: Bacteria > Verrucomicrobiota > Verrucomicrobiia > Verrucomicrobiales > DEV007 > Arctic95D-9. The sequence goes on from CAYLJC010000019.1 coordinate 7,634, forward strand.
CGCTATCGCGGTGAGCGGGATCGCCGGACCGGGAGGCGGCAGCGAGGACAAACCCGTCGGGACCGTCCATATCGCGATCGCCTCCAAAAAGGGCGGGGTTTTTGCCAAAGCTTATTTCTTTCCCGTGGAGCGGATCACTTTCAAACTCCGCGTCACCCGGCAGGCCCTCGACTTGCTGCGGCGCCGACTGCTGGGCTTCCCGCTCGATTAATCGACGGATTGGGTGTAGAATTTCAGCCGGTTCCGGAAAAATCCGTTTTGCGGAACCCGATCAGACTCCCGGGTGGAGACGGGAGCGCAGCGCAGAGACGTGAAATGGACAGGGTGGATCAGGACAAACTTCGTGGGCAATCCCGGATCGGGTCACGCGGCGGCGCGGTGGCTCTGGTGGCACTGTTGCTCTCCGTTTCCCCCCCGGCGGGAGCTCAGCTCTTCAACGGTGGCGGCCTTTTCAACAAAAAAACCGAGGCACCCCGCGCCCAGACGGAGGATGAAATCGGCGTCCCCGTTCCCGTGACCGGCCGGGTCGAGGCTCTCAAGGGACACGAGGTGCAGTTCGAGATCCGCGCGGAATCGAAGACCCCGGGAGCGACCGTGGAATTTCTCATCCGAACCTTTCCCTCCGCCGGGAAGATCGTCTCGCTGGTGAGCAAGCCCTACGAGCGGAACAAGGCCATCGTGACCTACTACGCCGACCCGGCCTCCAGCGCCACGTCCGACGCGTTCGCCTTCGCGGTTCGCTACCGCGGCGGCCGATATTCGGCGGAGATGCGCTACGACATCGATCTCGTGGATCTCAAAACGGAGATCCAGGTGCCGTCCGAAATGGATTTCGGCGAGGTCACGGTCGGGTCCGAAGCCGTTCGCGAGATCACTGTCCGCAATCTCGGCAACGGCTCGATGGAACGTCAGGTCTTCCTCGCGGCCCCCTGGCACCTCCTCGATCCGGCGGACGGAAAGTTGACTCTGGGCCCGCGGGGGGCGCGGGTCCTCAAGGTGGCTTTCCGGCCCGAACTGACCGGCGAGACGAGCTATTTCCTCAGTGTCAGTCGCAGCAAGGAAGGCACCACGAAACTGCTGGGAAAAGGGGCCGATCCGTTTGCCGTGGTCGGGGAGTCCCTCGAACTGACCCTCGACGCGGAGAGCGGGGAACGCCGCGGGGAGATCGAACTGCTCAACTCCGGGACCAAGCCGGTGAAGGTCGAGGCCCGCGCCAGCACCCGTCTGCAGCACAGCCTGGACGAGAGCTATCTTCTTGCCCCGGGAAAAACGACCCCGGTTCCCGTCTCGCTCGGAGCGACGGACACCGCTCCCTTCGACGGGACGGTGCAGTTTTTTCTTGAAAACGGATATTCAAAATCCGCCCGCGTCTTCGCCCCGGTCGTGCCGGCGCGGATCGAGGTCAAAGTCGCCAACGCGATCAGTTCCGAGGTGATCAATTTCGGCAAGGTCGAGGCGGGTCGTTCGACGGAGCGCGGCTTGATCGTCACCAACCGCGGGGGCGTCGCCGTGCCGCTGGAGTTCCACATCCCCGAGCCCTTCCGTCTCCTCACCAATCCCGGGCCACAACTCGGACCGCTCTCGGAGGTGTCCATTTCCATAGGCGTTTTCCCCGCCTCTCCCGCGCGGGGATCGGTCGATGTGACGATGAACGTCTACGCGAACGAACAGACCCACCCGGTGCGTCTCCTCGCCAACGTCGTGGCTCCCAGCGGCGCTCCCCGTCGCACCGCCGACCGGACCGCTCCCAATCTCCCGTCGAAGGCGATGCGCCTGGGTTCGGTCGCCGCGAAGGCGTCGGATTCCGCTGTCGGTGCCACCGACCCCTCTCCGGCGGAGGTGATGCCGACCGGGATCGCCTCGAAGACATCCGCGGGTGGCGGTGGCACGTTCCCTCCCGGGAGCGATTCGTCGTCCCGGTCTCCTTCCGGGATCGGCTCGATCAGCCCGCTGGGCTTTGTCACCAAACCTCTCGTGGAGCGGACCATCGATCCCGCCCTGCGCCGTCCCGAGGATCTCTCCGTCTTCGAAACAGACAGTAATTCCGTCATGATCGGATGGACCGCTCCACGGGGTGTCGGTCCCGCCTCCTTCGAGGTGGAGGTGCGGGGACTTTTCGTGGAGGACACCACCGGTCGGCCGCAAAGCGTCTGGGCACCCTACCCGGCGGTGACATTCGAGCGCATCGACCGGCTCGTGAAGGCGGATATCGGAAAATTGAATCCGGCCAGCCAGTACGAGTTCCGCGTGATCCTGACGACGGAGGACGGGAGGAGTTCGCCGCCCTCCGAAGCGATCATTGCACGGACGGAACTGCCGATGGACTGGACTTACATTTACCTTTTCCTCGGGCTTGGCCTCCTCGTGGGACTTGGTTTTCTGGTTGCGAAAATCATTCGTGACCGCCGCCCCGAAGTCTATCAGACCCAATATGTCGATGTCTGAGGAGGGTGTCGGGAAACCCCGAACCGCTCCGCTGAAACTCACGCCGTCCCGGTTTTGCGGCACTCGTTGCAGTATTCATGGCCCTCGGCGGTGACGCGGAATTCCCGTTCGGGATGGGTGTGTTCCGTCGCCCCGCACGTTTCGCATTCGTGGAAGGAAGTTCCGTGGGAGGTCTCGCTTTGGAAGCGGTGCCGCCGCACCGTCGCCTCGGTCTGTTCGCGGTAGGAACGGAGGAAGCCGGGAACAAAAGTCACGAGATAGGGTGCCATGCCGATGAGGGTGATCGCGGCGACGAGCGGCAGGTGGGGGCTGGTCAGGACCATGGCTCCGAGAAAGGCCGCGTTGGCCCATCCCAGCCATTTGGCTTTGATCGGGATGATGGCGAAAAGATGGATGATCTGGTTCGGAAAAAGCGAGGCGAAGGCGAGGAAAATCACGGAATAGAAGAGACTGTTGAGGAGGATCGCCGCTCCCGCCGGGACCGGAATGAGACCGGCCAGGGAAATGAAAAAGGCCGAGGCGATCACGTAGAGATTGAGTCGGAAACTGTCCCAGTGGGATTCGAGGCCGTCGTTGATGAAAAACATGAAGAACGCCGCGATCAGGACGAAGATCACCGAATCCGAGACCGGGAAGAGGACCCAACTGAAGAGGCGCCAGACCTGGCCCGCCAGGATCGCCTGCCGGTCGAAAACGATCCAGGAGAGAAAATCCCCGGAAAACTTCGACAAGGCCCACGAGAACACCTGGAACCCGGCGATCCAGCGGAGAATCTTCGGCAGGGCGAGATGGCCGATGCGTTTTTCGAGCCGGTCGATGACACGGTTGCCCGTTTCGTAAATCATGGGGGGAAGTTGCGGGGGATCGCGGGGATTTCAAACGGCAAGTTCCCCAAAAGTCATTGCCGTCCGTTGACTTCGAGCGCAGCGGACCGAAACTCCGCCATGGAAAAATCGCCCCTCCATTCGCTTCATCTCAGCCTCGGAGCCCGTCTCGCCCCCTTCGCCGGCTGGGAAATGCCGATCCAGTACAAGGGCATTGTCAGCGAGCACGAAGCCGTGCGCAAATCGGTCGGGGTCTTCGACATCTCCCACATGGGCGAGTTCGAAGTGAGCGGTGCCGGGGCGGGGGACTGGCTCAACCGACTGCTCACCAATGACAATCGCGTCCTCGCCGACGGGCAGGGCCACTACACCCTGCTCCTCAATGAAGAGGGCGGGGTCATCGACGATCTCCTCCTCTATCGTTTCCAAGCGGACCGGTATTTTCTCGTGGTCAACGCCTCCCGCATCGCCGAGGATTTCGCCTGGATGTCGCGGCATCTTCCCGCCGAAGGCGTGACTCTGCGGGACCGCAGCGGAGAGTTCGGAGCGGTCGCGGTGCAGGGACCGATGAGTCTCTCCCTCTGGACCGAACTCGCTCCCGGCCTCGTCCTGCCGGGGCGCAACGGCATCGTCCGCTACGACGCCTGCGGCGAAGTCATTCTCTGCCGCACCGGCTACACCGGGGAGGATGGATTTGAACTCTTCGCCCCCGCGGACAAGATCGGCCATTGGTTCGATCAACTCGTCGCCAGCGGTGCGATCCCCTGCGGACTCGGGGCGCGCGACACCCTGCGGCTCGAAAAAGGGTTCCCCCTCAACGGTTCCGACCTCGATGGGGAACACACTCCGCTGGAGGCCGGACTTGGATTTTTTGTGAAGCTCGACAAGGACAAGGGCTTCATCGGCTGCGAGGCTCTCCGCGCCCAACGGGAGGCGGGACTCTCGCAAAAGCTCGCCGCGATCCGCCTCAAGGAAAAAGCGCCGCCGCTGCGGCACGGCTACACGGTCCTCGCGTCGGACGGGAAAACGGTCCTCGCGGAACTCACCAGCGGATCCCTTTCCCCCGGCCTCGGCGTCGGTATCGGGATGGCCTATCTTCCGGTCGACCACGCCACCGTCGGAACCGGGTTGAAAATTTCCATCCGCGAAAAGTTGTATTCCGCCGAGGTGGTGAAGAAACCCTTCCTCTGAAATGCCGCGGGAAACGCGCCTCGGGGCGGGTGACGCGGCGACAAAAAGCGCTCATTTCCGAGAATCGCATTTGTCACGGGACGATAATTCGGTTTGTTGAGCCCGATTCTATCCAGTCCATGAACGCACCTGACCACCTTCACTTCTCCGAGTCACACGAATGGGTCGATGCCACGGCGCCGGAGGCGGCGTCCGTCGGGATCAGCGACCACGCCCAGGAGGAACTCGCCGATGTTGTCTACCTGGAGCTGCCGACGGTCGGCCGCGTCGTCTCCAGGGGCGAGGCCTTCGCCGTGATCGAGTCCGTCAAAGCCGCCAACGACATTTATTCTCCCGTCAGTGGCGAAATCGTCGAGGTCAACAGCGACCTCGCCGAATCGCCCGAGGCGATCAACGAAGATCCCTACGGGGCCGGCTGGATGGTGAAAATCAAACTTTCCGATCCCGCCGAACTGGACGCTCTCATGACCGGAACCTCTTATCGTGAACACCTTTCCTGACTCTGCCACCGCCTTCGCCGAGCGCCATCTCGGACCTTCCTCCGACGAGCGGGAGCAAATGCTCTCATCGCTCGGCTACGAGAACCTCGACGGACTCGTCCGGGCGGTGGTTCCCGCCGACCTTCCGCAAGCGCCGCCGCTCGCCCTCCCTCCGGCGCTGAACGAGACCCTCGCACTCGCCCGGCTGCGGGAGATCATGGGGAAAAACGAACTCCATCGCTCCTTCATCGGACGCGGCTACTACGACACCATCACCCCCGGCGTGGTCCAGCGTTGCGTCCTCGAAAATCCCGGCTGGTACACCGCCTACACCCCCTACCAGGCGGAGATTTCGCAAGGGCGGCTTGAGGCGCTGCTGAACTTCCAGACGGTCATCACGGAACTCACCGCGATGCCCGTGGCCAACGCCTCCCTCCTCGACGAAGCCACCGCTGCGGCCGAGGCCCTCGCCCTGGCGGCGGGGATGCGCAGCAAAGGGAGACGCTTTTTCGTCAGCGAAGACTGTTTCGCCCAAACTCTCGACGTGCTGAAAACCCGGGCCGAGCCGCTGGACATCGAAATTGTGACGGGCCGTCCCGAGACTTTCGACTTCGCCGCGGCGGGAGAAGAACTCATCGGCGTGCTCCTCCAGTACCCCGGCGACTCCGGAGCGGTCGATGATTTTTCGGATGTCGTCGCGGCCTGTCACGCCGTCGGCGGATTCGTGGTGGTCGCGGCGGACCTGCTCGCCCTGACACTGTTGCGGGCACCCGGCGAGTGGGGGGCCGACATCGTCGTCGGCAGCACCCAGCGCTTCGGCGTGCCTCTCGGGTTCGGCGGTCCCCACGCCGCCTACATGTCCTGCTCGGAAGGGCTGAAGCGACGCCTTCCCGGCCGCCTCGTCGGGGTGTCGCGCGACAGCGCGGGACGCGCCGCCCTGCGGCTGGCGCTCCAGACCCGCGAGCAACACATCCGGCGGGAAAAAGCCACCTCCAACATCTGCACCGCCCAGGTTCTCCTCGCGGTGATGGCCGGATTCTACGCGGTTTATCACGGCCCCGAAGGCCTCCGCCGCATCGCCGGACGCATTCACGCGGCGACCGCCACTCTCGCCGCCGCCTTGCGCGAGGCCGGTTACCGCCTGAAAAACGAGACTTTTTTCGACACCCTCACCGTGCTCGTGCCATCGGACCAACGCACCGAAATCCTCGCGCGCGCCGCTGCCGCCGGGATCAATCTGCGCGAGGACCGGTCCGACAGCCTGGGCGTTTCCCTCGACGAAGCGGCCATCGAGACGGGAGAGTGGAAAACCCTTTTCGAAGTCTTCGCCGCCCAAGAGAAAGAGGGTTGCCCCGACGAGCCAACCCTGTCGGGACCGCTCGCGCGAACCTCCGCCTTTTTGCCCCAGCCGGTGTTCCACCGCTACCACACCGAGACTGAATTGCTGCGCTACATCCGCCGTCTCGAAGGCAAAGACATCGCCCTGAACTGGAGCATGATCCCCCTCGGTTCCTGCACGATGAAACTCAACGCCGCCTCCGAGATGATGCCGCTGAGTTGGCGCGAAGTGGGCGGGATCCATCCTTTCGCCCCCGCCGCACAAGTCGTCGGATACCTCGAAATGATCCGCGAACTGGAGTCCTCGCTCGCCGAGATCACCGGCTTCGACGCGGTCAGCGTGCAGCCCAACGCGGGTTCCCAGGGAGAGTACGCGGGACTGCTCGCGATACGGCGCTACCACGAATCGCGGGGCGAGTCGGACCGAAGGGTCTGCCTCATCCCCATGTCCGCCCACGGAACCAATCCCGCGAGCGCGGTGATGGCGGGCTTCGAAGTGGTGCCCGTCGCCTGCGACAGCGAAGGCAACATCGATGTCGCCGACCTCGCCGAAAAGGCGACGCGGCACGGTGCCCGGCTCGGCGCGCTCATGATCACTTATCCCTCGACCCACGGAGTGTTCGAGGAAGGTGTCGTCGAAATTTGTGAAAAAATCCACGCCCACGGCGGCCAGGTCTACATGGACGGCGCCAATCTCAACGCCCAGCTTGGCCTCTGTTCCCCCGGCACCATCGGCGCGGACGTCTGCCATCTCAATCTCCACAAGACCTTCTGCATTCCGCATGGTGGCGGCGGTCCCGGAGTGGGGCCGATCGGGGTGCGCTCGCACCTGGTTCCCTACCTGCCCGGTCACCGGGAATGGCCCGGAGCGGCCACCCATGCCGTCAGCGCGGCCCCCTACGGCAGCGCCAGCATCCTGACGATCTCCTGGATGTACCTTGCGATGATGGGACCGGCCCTGCGCCTTGCCACCGAGGTCGCGATTCTCAACGCGAACTACATCGCCCACCGCCTCGAGTCGTGTTTCCCTGTTCTTTACCGAGGGAAAAACGGCCTCGTCGCACACGAATGCATCATTGATGTGCGCGGCTTCAAGGAATCGGCCGGGATCGAGGTCGAGGACATCGCCAAACGACTCATCGACTACGGCTTCCACGCGCCGACGATGTCGTGGCCGGTGCCCGGCACGCTCATGATCGAGCCGACCGAGAGTGAATCCAAAGAGGAACTCGACCGCTTTTGCGA
>CAYLJC010000020.1:0-15112 GCA_964383345.1 uncultured Akkermansia sp.
ACATCGCGCAACCGCCGCTGTACAAGATTACCCGCCGGAAGAAAGAGCAATACGTCCAGGATGATCGCGAGCTCAGCCAGATCCTCATTTCACTCGGAGCGGACGACGTGTTTCTTCGCAATCTCCAGGGCGGGAAAAAGGAACAAATCAGCTCCGAAAGTCTCAAGGAAATCCTCGAGATGCTGGAAAAACTCAATCGTTACAGCGATGCGATCGCTCGCAATGCGGGGAACTTCCAGGACTATCTCGCACAAGGCCGCGACGGTCATCTTCCCGAGTACCTGGTCCAGGTTCGCGAGGGCAACGAGGTGTTTGTGAAATATTTCGTCGACGAATCCGATCTGCGCGACTACGCCGCCGAAAATGCCGATCTCGCCCTTTTCGGCCGCGAGACTTCCAGCGGGGAGAGCGTCGCCACGGAGGAGGACGGCCCGGCCCCGGAAGCAGCCGAAGCGACCGAAGCCGAAGTCCCCGCAACCCGCCACGAGGGGCCGACCCGTCGCGGCCGCCTCATCGAGATTCACGAAGCCCGCTCCATCTCCAAGCTCATCTCCGCCCTCGCGGAAAAAGGAATCAGCATGGAGACATTCGAAGACGAGGACAAACCGCTCTTTGAGATCGTCGAAGGCGAGAGCGAGCAAGCCAGGGTGCATCCCGTTTTCAAGGTCACTGAAATCCTCGACACCGTCATCCAGATCGGGCGCCGCGGCATGCAGATCCAACGTTTCAAAGGCCTCGGGGAAATGAACGCCAAGGAACTTTTTTCCACCACGATGGACCCCGCCTCCCGCAAGCTGCTGCGGGTCAAAATGGATGAAGAAAACCAGGTCGAAGCCGACCGCATTTTCACCATTCTTATGGGCGACATCGTGGAACCCCGCCGCCGCTTCATCGAAGACAACGCGCTCAGCGTGCGCAACCTGGATATATGATAAGGGAACCTCGGAAACGACCCGCTCCCCATCCCCCCCTTTCTTATGCCTGACGAAACTCCCAATCCTTCTTCTCCTCCCGCCTCCGGTGGCGGCATCGAGCCCATCAGCGTGGCGGTGGAGATGTCGAATTCGTTCCTCGATTATTCGATGTCCGTCATCATCGCCCGTGCCCTCCCGGACGTGCGGGACGGGCTCAAGCCCTCGCAACGCCGTATTCTTCTGGCGATGAACGACCTCAATCTGGCCCCCGGGAAGAACTACCGGAAATGTGCCAAGATCTGCGGTGACACTTCGGGGAACTACCACCCGCACGGCGAAGCCACGATCTACCCGACCCTGGTGAACATGGCCCAGCCCTGGACGATGCGCGACACCCTCATCGACGGTCAGGGCAACTTCGGATCGGTCGAAGGCGATCCGCCGGCGGCGATGCGGTACACCGAAGCCCGCCTCACCCACCTCGGCCACGTGCTCATGTCCGACATGGACAAGGACACCGTCGATTTTGTCGCCAACTACGACGAGACCCAGCGCGAACCGGTGGTTTTCCCCGCCGCCTTCCCCAACCTGCTGGTCAACGGCGGCACCGGAATCGCCGTGGGCATGGCGACCAACCTGGCACCGCACAATCTCGGGGAAGTGGTCGATGGCATCTGCGCCACGGTCGACAATCCCGACATTTCGATCGAGCAGCTCCTCACTCACGTGAAAGGCCCCGATTTCCCCACCGGATGCACCATTCTCGGGAACCGGGGAATTTACGACTACACCCGCACCGGGCGCGGCAGCATCAAAGTCCGCGGACGCGCCGCGATCTTCGAGGACGCCAGGGGACGGGAGCAGATCATCATCACCGAGATCCCCTACGCGGTGAACCGCGCCCGCCTCGTTGAGCGCATCGCCGAACTGGCCAACGCCAAGATCATCCCCGAGATCAGCGCCGTTCGTGACGAGTCCGACGAAAACACCCGTGTCGTCGTGGATCTCAAGCGCGACTCGCGTTCGCAGGTCGTTCTCAACAACCTCTACAAACACACCGCATTGGAGTCGACCTTCTCGGTCAACATGCTGGCGATCGATCACCGCCGCCCGCGCCTCCTCAACCTGAAGGATGCGATGGTCTGCTACATCGAGCACCGTCGCGAGGTCGTCCTGCGCCGGACCCGCTACCTCCTCGGCAAGGCCGAAGAACACGCCGAAAAGCTCGAAGCCTTCCTCCTCGCTCTCGGCAATCTCGATGATTTCATCCGGATGATCCGCGATTCGAAAACGCGGGACGAGGCGCGCGAAAAGATCAAAGCCTATCATTTTACCGCCGAAGCGGCCGAAGCCATCGGCATCCTCCTCCGCGGACAGGACAGTCTCAAGACCATCCCCGGACAGTATGTCTTCACCGACAAACAAGTGGATCACATCCTCGAGCTGCGCCTCTATCAACTCGTCGGTCTCGAACGCGAAAAGGTGAAAAACGAGTACGACGAACTCCTCGAAAAAATCCGCGACCTGCTCGACATCCTCGCCCGTGAGGAGCGTGTCCTGCAGATCATCAAAGACGAGTTGCTCGACATCAAGGAACGCTACGCCACTCCGCGCAAGACGGATTTCGGGATGGACGAAGGCGACATCGCGGTGGTCGATCTCATCGCCAACGACGCCAACATCATCACCATCTCCCATCGCGGCTACATCAAGCGGACCCCCGCCAACGAGTACCGCACCCAGGCCCGAGGCGGCAAGGGGCTCAAGGGCATGGAGACCCGCGAAGCGGCCGACGAAGACGATGAGAACGACTTTGTCGAACATCTCTTCGCGGCGACCGCGCACGACTACCTGATGTTTTTCACCAACACCGGACGTCTCTACGTCGAACGGGTTTTCCAGATCCCCGAAGGCAACCGCACCTCCAAAGGCCGCTCCATCAAAAACCTGCTCAACCTCAAACCCGAGGAAAAAATCGCCTCCGTTTTGCGGATCGAAGCGCACGGCAACGAAGACAAGGACGCCACCTTCGTCGAAGACAAGTTCGTCCTTTTCGCGACCCGCTCCGGCAAGGTCAAAAAAACGAAACTCTCCGATTTCCGGAATTACCGCAAGGCCGGTACCAACGCCATTCGCATCGAAGACGGCAACGAGCTCACCCACGCCGTTCTCACCAACGGTGGCGATGACATTTCCATGGTCACCAACCGGGGCTACGCGGTGCGCTGCAACGAAGACACGATCCGACCGATGGGACGGGACTCCGCCGGGGTGCGCGGGATTCGTCCCCGTCCCGGCGATTATCTCGTCGGCCTCACCGTCGTCGATGACAGCACCCATTTCCTTGTTGTCAGCGAAAACGGCCTCGGCAAGCGCACCCCCTTCGAGGACTACCCGACCAAAGGCCGCGGAGGCAAGGGAGTCATCACCATGCGGGTCACCGAAAAAACCGGAGCCGTCATCGGCGCCCTCCGCGTCGCCGAGACCGACGAACTCATGCTCATGACCAACACCGGTCAATCCGTCCGCATCCGAGCCGCCGACATCCGTATCACCGGGCGCAACGCCTCGGGCGTGAAGCTGATGGATCTCAAGGCCGGAGAAACGATCCAGGACATCTCCCTCGTCGTGAATGACGACGAAGACGAGTCCGCAGCCGTCGCCCTCCCCGAAACCGACCCCTCCGAGATCGAAGAGGAAATCGTGGAGGATCCGGAGGAGGACGAGGACGAAATCGAAGAAGAAACGAACGGGGACGAAGACGACGAATAAGCCGCCGGGAGCACCCCTTCCTCCTCGCCTGTCTCCACCACAAGACTCAACCCGGAGCAGCTTGCCGACGGATTACGGAACGAAGGTCATTTCGGGGGAATTCACGAGAGCCCAAACGGCGTCCTCCATGCGCTCGCGCCAGTCGGAGACAATCCATCGGGTCGCGGGCGGTCCTTCGTGGGCGCGGATTTCGCGGGTGGCGGAGAATTCATTCGCCGCGACGCTGAGGTGATTGGTCCAGCTCACTTCCCGAACCTCGGGGATGTAGGCGAGTTTTTGGAAATCGGGCTGTGAGGTGACAAGTCGTTGCGCAAAGCCGTTGGCGAGCAACCCGGTGAAGGCGGCTTTCTCTTCCTCCCGGGGAAGCCGCGTGAGGTAACGGAGGAACAGATCGTCGATGAGTACCTCCGGCGAGGTCGCCTCGATGGCCAGTCCGGTGAGATCGCTGTAGTCACTGAGCCGCGTGACCCATATTCCCATGAGGCTGTTCGCGAGCATTCCGGGCTGAATCACGTTGGGTTCATTGATTCTCTCGGCGATGGGTTCGGCCCGCTCGTCACGCCAGCCGTTCGCGGTCATGACCGCGAGAATGGAATCGGCGTTTGGCAGGGTCAGGCTGGGGCGGTCGCGGTCGCTGGCGGTCGAGACCATTTCCCAGGCCCGGTCGGGAAACCCGAGGTTGAGGAAATTCTGCGGGGGATAGATGCCCTCGACGTCAAAAGTCAGTTCCTCGCTGTAGTTCGGAACTCCCGAGGCGGCGAGGAGGCTGTCGACGAGTTGCTCGGCACTGAATTTCCGCCGCAGCGGTGCCTCGAAGAAGCGTTCGTCGGGTGTCGCGGTCCTCGCAAAACGCGCCTCGCGGCGGAAGGCCTCGGTGTTCAGGATGAGCCGCGAGAGATGGCGCATGTCATAGCCCGAGGCGACAAATTCCCGTCCCAGAAAATCGAGCAGGTCCGGATGGCTCGGCTGGTTGCCCTCCCAGTCGTTGACCGGCTCGACAAATCCTTCGCCGAAATAACGTTTCCAGACGCGATTGACCATGACCCGAGCGAAGCGCTCGTTCTCCGGGCGCACGATCTCCCAGGCGAGGTCGATTTTTTCTCCTGACAAATCACTGTGGACGAGATCGGGAAAAGGCCACTCCGGCGCTACGGCGGTGCCGGGCTGGAGAGTCACTTTGACCACCGAATCGCTCTTGCCTTCGCGTTGGAAAAATTCGGGAGGCACGGTCGAGCTGGTCGGGAGAGTGATCGGTTCGCCCTCGAGCAGCGCGGCGAGCGCAAACAGATCCTCTTGTTTGGTGGAGTGATAGGGCGAATCGTGGCAGCGGGCACACTTCATTTCCACCCCGAGAAAAGCCGTTCCGATGATATGGGCCTTGGCCGCCATGGGAACATCGTTCTCGGCGGCGCGGGAGAAACCGCCCGCTCCGCCGCCGTGGACGCTGCCCTGGAAAGTCACGAGATCGGCGACAAAGCGGTCCATCGGTTTGTTGTCGAGGAGCGCTTCGTGCAGCCAGTAGCGGAAGGGACCCGAGTTGTTCAGGACCGGCTTGATGAGTCTCGGATTCTCGGCGAGGGCATCCTGCCAGTAGCTGACCCAGTGATCCGCGTTTCTCGGGTCTTCGAGGAGCTGATCCACCGTGGTCGCGGTCCGGGTCTCCGGCGGCAGGGCGAGGAACGCACGGGCCTCCTCGGGAGTGGGCAGCACTCCGACGGTATTGAGATAAAGACGCCGCAGGAAGGCGAGCGGTTCCGCCTCGGCCGGAATCCCGACCACCGTTGAGCGCGTCACCCAGGGGGCACCGTCGGCGATCCAGCGGCGGGTTTTTTCGACCTGTTCTTTCGTGAAACCGTGGCCTTTGGGCGGCATCACCTCGTCTGTGTCGTCCGTGGTCAAGCGGTAGATCAACTCGCTTTCCTCGGGTTTGCCGGGAACAACGGCGGCGAATCCGGATTCGCCTTCGGCCAGGGCGGCCTCGCGGCTGTCGAGCTTCAGTCCGCCCTGGGCTTTTTCGCCATGACAGCGGAAGCAAGTGGATTCGAGCAGGGCGATGACCTCGGCGTGTTCGGGTTTTGCCATCGAGGCATTCTCAAGAGAGGCGGCTTTGGCGCGGGTGATTTTCGCCTCAAGGAAGGCATCGATGAGAGCGACGGGCTCCGTCTCTTCTTCCGCCCCCGCGGGCCGCGGCACCGGAGGCAGGGTGGTGAGATAGGCGCGGGCCTGCTCGTGACGGCGCGCGATCTCATCGGCGAGCGCGGCGGCGACCCGGTCTCTCCTCTCTTGGTTGAGAGCGGTGAAAAAATCGCGCTGGCTCCGGTTCAGGGCGGCGAAAGACTCCGTCGTAAAAGGAATCGCGGTGCTTTCCCCGGCCGAGAGAATCCGCCACGAACCGCTTTCGTTCGGGTGGAACGCCACGAGGAACTCATTCACGCTGAGGCGGCGGCGCGAGCTCCCGACGAGGGATTCGGCCACCACCAGCTTCGATCCTCCGCCCTCTACCGTGACGATGACTTCGCGCGTGCCCATGCGGAGACGGGGGTAGGGAAGCTCTCCCTCGGGCAGGGGGCGCATCTCGCCGTGGGCGCTCCCGCTGATACGGAAAGCCTCGATCGAGGCGACCTCCTGACCATCTATGATGAGGCGGCTCAGGCCCGGAGCGCGGAGGAGAAGGCGGTGCGTTCCTTCGGGAAAGGTGACGCGGGAGGCGAAGCGGACGTGGAGTGGCAGGGTGCGGTCCATCCGCGAGCCGCGTTCGTTGTAGCGATGCGGCAGCGAGGTCAGGGAAAAGGCCGTCAGCGGAAAAATCTCGTCGGGGGTATTGTCGAGATCGGGCCACTCGGTCGTGCCGCCGCCGGTTTCGCGGATCTCGACGAGCACCTCGTCTTTCCCCACCTTCGCCAACTGCGGCGGCATCGGCTCGGGAATGACGCGCCGGTAGCGAGCGGCGAGGCGCTTCGCCGGGAGCGCCCCGCGATGAATCGCAATCCCGTCGAGAGCACCGTGGAAGCTGTTCCCCGGAGCTCCGCCGCGCGAGGATCCGATGATGACCGGACCCTCGTCGACCACCGGCGGCCGCGTCGTGGCACCGCCCGCCTCCCACCGGCCCGAGGTCGGCTTGCCGTCGATATACCCCCGGATGCTTTCGGCTTCACCAAAGGTATAAGTCACCGCGATATGATGCCATTTTCCATCGGCACCGACCTCCGAGGTCGAAGTCCAGCGGTGGTAGTCGCCCTTGTCACCGCCCTCCGGACGACTTCGAAAGAGAAAGCTCAGCTTCGACGATCCGCCCGAGTGGGCCAGCCGCAGCGCCCAGTTTTGGTTGCTCCCGCTCGACGTGTCGCGGCCTTTGCCAATGATGTAGCGGGCACCGCTCCCGGCTTTCCCGTCGATCTTCGCCCAAGCTTCTATCGTGATCGTGTCGCCCGCGTCAAACCGCAACCCGGGACGATCCGCGACCTCGATGCGCCCACCGTCGCCGTGCAGGAGGATCCCCCGGTTTTTCGCCGGGAGTGTGTGCGAATCGCGGTTCGTCGGTCCGTCGGCACTCTCGACCCGCCCGGTCGCTCCGGCGGGAGCGCCTTTTTCTTCAAAGTTCCAAAATGCCACCGGAGCGTCGGCTTTCACTTGCTCCAGTGCGTTCTCCGCCCGCAGCGCCGCTCCGAATCCGATTCCCAGAACCAAAAGAGACACGGTCCACCCGGGAAAACCCGTCGCACCATGCATCGTGGAGCGGCCCTCCCGAGAAGTCTTTGCATGAGTCGGAGAAAAAAACATGGGCCACTTTATCACGGCCGCAGAATGCGACGGATCGTGAAATGGGCACGCGAACGCGGAAATGCGGGATAGATCCATCCTTCCCGCTCTTTTGCAATCCTCCGCAAAAATGATAGTTTTCCCCACGTCTCTTCCCCGCATGATCCGGACATTCCTCCTCGCCGCCGCCGCGTTCCTCCTCGTCTGCTCCCCGCTCACAGCGCTGTCCCAGAACCCCGAAAGCGCGGCCCGGCCCGACAACACCATCCGCGTTTCGCTGGAGTCGGCCTACGATGCCTGGCGTCGCTCCATGGCGGCGGGTGACCTCAAAACCTGGGAGGCCATGACCGCATTCAGCCGTCAAATCGAGACCCGCAACCGCATCGTTTCCCAAAAGCAGCCCTTTCCCCAGGCTCTCTTTGACGACCCCGTCGAGGCCCCCTCTCTCGGGGGGCTCATTCCGCTCGGAGTGCTCTCCACCGGCGAGACCGCCACCGCGACGTATTTCGGAAAAGCCAACTTCGGCGACGGAGCGGGCCTGGCGATTTCGGACAACATCCTCGTCCTTCATTTTCTGAAAGAAGAGGGACGCTGGAAATTCGACAACCTCCGCATCGTCAAGATCGGGAACGACGGAGAGCTCCTCCTGCAGATCCGAAACAGTGATTTCAGCTTTCTACAGGGCGACGAATTCCAGCCCGCCCCCTTTCTGCCTCCCGTTCCCCAACCCGTCGAGGCACCCGACTTTATCGCCGAAGCCTGGGTCGACGCGACCGGCTACGAGGTCAAAATCACCGTGAACGGCCATCCCACCGGCACGTTTAAAAACATCAAGGTGACCGAACTCGTCATGGGAGGAGTGCGGCGCGGGCAAAACCAGATCCGCATCGAAACGAAACTGCTCGAGAGCGCGCCATCGGGGACTCCACCCAAAGTGGAGGTCGCCCTCTACGCCGCCGAGGATCCCGCCGGGCAAGCCACCCGCGTCTACCACTACAATCCCGGCACCTCTGTCGCGCCGGTGGTGAACGAGACCTTCACGGGCGGTATCGCGCCCTGACAGCCTGCTGAAAGAATCCCAGGGGAAAAATCATGTCTCGGGGAAAGGCGTTACTCCCTGCAACTGCGAAAAACACACTTCGCGCATCGTCCCGATGAAGTCCGCCAGGTAATCCGTCTTCGCCCCCGCGTCGGAGGTGGCGGCGAAGAGTTCGCACTGCAATCCTTTGCGGGTGATGGGGCGCCCGACGACATATCCGCGGTCGAGGTAGCGTTGGATCGCCCAGGCGGGCAGCGCGGAGATTCCCCGTCCGCTCGCGACGAGTTGGAGAATGGCCTCGGTCAGGGTGGCGGCGCGGCGCTCGGGATGCACCCCGGCCGGACCCAGAACCCGCCTGACGAGGTCGAGACGGACATCGGGAATGGGATAAGCGATGAGGGTTTGATCGGCAAAATCACTCGCCACAAGAAAAGGTTTCTCCGCGAGGGCATGCTTTTTGGAAAGAATCGCGGGCATTTCATATCGGAAAAGCGGATGAAAAACAATCCCGCTCCGCCGGCTCCGCCGGGAAACGATGACCAGTTCGGCACGGTTTTCGTTGAGCAGTTCGATCGGGTCGGGATGGAAGCCGGAGACCAGATCCAGCTCGACCTCCTCCCAGCGCTCGCGAAAGACGTCCATCGAAGGCATGAGCCAGTCAAAGCAGGAATGGCACTCCACCGCGATACGCATCTGCCCGGCCGTTCCGGCGAGGAGCCGCCCCACCTCGCGATCCGCCTCGGACAAGAGCCGCTGCGCGTCGTAGGCGAGGGCGACGAGGCGCTCCCCCACCGGTGTCCAGCGAAGCGGCTGGGATTTCCGCTCGAAGAGGGAACAGCGGTAGTGTTGCTCCAGCGCCTTCACCTGATGCGAAAGCGCGGACTGGGTGAGGTGAACCCGGGCAGCGGCTTTCGCGAGACTGCCGGTTTCCGCCAGGGCGATGAGGGTTTGGAAATGGCGAAGCTCAAGCATGGTTTTATAACTTGAATCAAATTCATGTTGTTCGGCAAATCATTTCGTTACCTTCACATTCGATTTCGTCCGAAACTCATTCTCATGACCTCGATCAAAACTCAAAATCTCGGATATCCCCGCATCGGTGCCAAACGTGAACTGAAACGGGTTCTCGAACGCCATTGGTCCGGCGACGCAACCCTGGAGGAGCTGGAAGCCGAAGGCGCCCGTCTCCGCAAACTCCATTGGGAAACACAGCGCGACGCGGGCCTCACCCGCATCCCCGGCAACGACTTCAGCTACTACGACCAGATTCTCGATCAAACCTGCCTCTTGGGGAACGTGCCCGCCCGCTTCGGCTGGGACGGCGGAACCGTCACCCCGGAGCTTTACTTCCGCATGGCTCGTGGCGGTGCGGCGGCGGAAGCGGACGGATGCTGTGGCGGCGGAACCGGCGCATACGCCTGTGAAATGACCAAGTGGTTCGACACCAACTATCACTACCTCGTGCCCGAATTCGACAAGACGACGGTTTTCCGCCTTTCCACAACGAAGGTTTTTGACGAATACAGCGAAGCCAGATCGCTCGGGATCGAGACCGTCCCCGTCCTCGTCGGCCCGCTCACCTACCTGCATCTCGGCAAGGAAAAGGACCCGGACGACAGCTTTGATCGCTACGAACTGCTCGACGGTCTCCTCGATGCTTATGTCGAAATTCTTCGTCGCCTCGCCGAACTCGGTGCCAGGCAGGTCCGGTTCGACGAACCCGCTCTCGCCCTCGATCTGGGAGAGGCCTTCGCGGATCGCTACCAAAAAGCCTACCAGCGGTTTGCGGAGGAAGTGCCCGGCATCGAAATCGAGACCGCCGTTTATTTCGGCGAACTGCGGGAAAATCTCCCGACGCTGCTCTCCCTTCCCGTCGCCGGGATCCACTTTGACGCGGTGCGCGGAGGCAAGGAAGTGGATGCGGTGCTCGAAGGACTCGCCGGATCGGACAAACACCTTTCCCTCGGTCTGATCGACGGCCGGAACATCTGGAAAACCGACCTGAAGGCGGCCCTGCAACTGGCCAAAAAAGCAATCCACGCTCTCGGTCCCGACCGGGTGTTGCTGGCCCCTTCCTGCTCCCTTCTCCACGTCCCCGTGCGACTCGCGAGCGAGACGGAACTCGATCCCGACCTCTTTCGCTGGCTCGCTTTTGCCGACGAAAAACTCGCCGAGCTTTCCCTCCTCGCCGCGGCCGCCGCCGGGAACCGCAAGGCAGACTCCGCCCTGCTCGCCAACGAAGAGGACATTTTCTCGCGCCGCCGCAGTGAACGGGTCTGTGTCCCTTCGGTGCGGGCTCGCCTCGCCGCTCTGCGCGAGGAGCAGTTCACCCGCCACTCCCTCTTCGAAACCCGCCGCAAACAACAGAGCGGGAAACTCAATCTGCCACCGGTGCCAACCACCACGATAGGTTCCTTTCCCCAGACAAAAAGCATACGCGATGCCCGGGCCAAATTCCGTCGGGGCGAGTGGACGGAGGCACAATATGAGACTTTTCTCCGCCTCTCCACCTCGGAATGTGTCAAATGGCAGGAGAAAGTCGGTCTCGACGTTCTGGTCCACGGCGAATTCGAGCGCAACGACATGGTCGAATACTTCGGTGAGAAGCTCGACGGATTTGCCTTCACCCGCTTCGGCTGGGTCCAGAGTTACGGCAGCCGCTGTGTCAAACCCCCCATTCTTTTCGGTGACGTGAGCCGACCGGCCCCCATGACCGTCGCCTGGGCTCGATACGCGCAATCCCAGACCACCCGTCCGATGAAAGGAATGCTGACGGGACCGGTCACGATCCTGCAATGGAGTTTCGTGCGCGACGATCAACCGCGTCGGGAGACCGCCTTTCAGATCGCTCTCGCGATTCGCGACGAAGTGGTTGACCTGGAAGAGGCCGGACTCCCCATCATCCAGATCGACGAGGCCGCCATCCGCGAAGGCTTGCCGCTCCGGCAAAGCGACCGGGCGGACTATTTCGACTGGGCTGTCCGTGCCTTCCGCCTCTCCGCCTCCGGAGTCGGCGACGCCACACAGATCCACACCCACATGTGTTATTCGGAGTTCAATGACATGCTCGCGGCCATCGTGGCGATGGACGCCGATGTCATCACCATCGAAAACACCCGCTCCGACCTCGACCTGCTCAACGCCTTCGCCGACTTTGCCTATCCGAACGAAATCGGTCCCGGCGTCTACGACATCCACTCCCCCCGCATCCCCTCGACCGAGGAAATGCTGGCCTGTCTCAACCAGGCCGCGACGGTGATTCCGGCGGACCGCCTCTGGGCCAATCCCGACTGTGGCCTGAAAACACGCGGCTGGGCCGAGGTGGAACCCGCCCTGACAAATATGGTGGAAGCGGTCGGCACCTTCCGCCGCCAGCTCGCGACAGCGTAGCGGGCATCCCGGATTTTGGTCCCGCCGAGCGATTCTCCCGGCGGCCTTCCGCAAAAAAAGCGCCTCGACACCGCCGGGGGTGTGAGGCGCTTTTAGGGAATTCCCGCCTGTGCCGTCTCCCGATCCAGAGGCTCACGTTCCCGTTTCTCAACAGGGAGGGAGCCGCTCATCGACTTTTGCCTTCCAGTGAAGGCCTGACAGCCGACGATTTGCTAAGCCCCCAATAACGTATCAACGGTCCGGGCCTGTATTTGATGGGTAATGGTCGAACACTGCAGGAAAATTCGGAAATTCACGCCGGGTGGGATGTTTTCCACACGCTTACCTGAAGTCTACGTGTAATCCCGAGCGAAGGGAATCCAAAAGTTTCGCGTGAGCCGTTTCGACCTCGTGAGATTCCAGGGTCCGGTCCGGAGAACGATACAAAATCGACCAGGCGAGCGACTTCTTGTCCTTCGCCAGTTTCACCCCCTCGGGATCTTCGAAGAGGTCGAAAAGCTCGAAGGACTGCAGGAGAGGTTCGGGGTGGGCTCGGAGAAAGTCCGCCACGGCTCCGGCGGGGAGATCCTTCGGCACCAGCATCGCCACGTCGCGCGAACTGCCGGGGAATTTCGGCAAATCGGCGTGAGCGGGGTCGCTGCGGCGGGCCGCCATGAGCTTTTTCAGGTTCATCTCGGCCACGAGGACCGGCGCATCAATGTCCAGTTCGCGGGCGCGGGCGGGCGGCACGATCCCGGCCAGCCCGATTGCGGCGGTCTTCTTCCCCTCGCCGATCTCGATGCGGCACGCGCAGAGCAGGCGGGGGTCCTCGACGGGAACAAAATGGAGGTCTCCGGGGCAGATTTGCTCCAGCACACCGCGCAGGTCGTGAATGTCGAGCAGACTCGGTTTGCCGTCGGCCCAACTGCGACGGGTCCGCGCCCCGGTCATGAGCAGGGCGAGATGTTCGTGTTCGATCTCGTCCCCTTTCGGTGTGGCGGTGAAAACGCGGCCCGCTTCAAACAGCCGCAGATCGGGCCGCCCGAAACGCTGGTTCCGCGAAGCCGAGGCGAGGAGGCCGGGGATCAGTCCGGGGCGCAGGTAATCCTGCTCGTCATTGAGCGGATTTTTCAAACGCACCGGACTCATCCCGCGATGGGTCGTGGCGAGATCGTCGGCGAGCTGCGCGGCGGAAATGAGCTTGAGATTGCGCGTCTCGTAAAATCCGAGGCTGGCGAGGCGATCCTGAATCGAACGCAGAAAATCGTAGAATTCGTCCGCCTTGGAAGTGGCGGAAAAAGCCGCCCGCGTTTGTGAAGGCACCTGGTCGAGTCCGTGGACCCGTGCGACTTCTTCGACGAGATCGATGGGCCGCACGAGATCGAGGCG
This sequence comes from uncultured Akkermansia sp., assembly GCA_964383345.1. Lineage (GTDB taxonomy): Bacteria > Verrucomicrobiota > Verrucomicrobiia > Verrucomicrobiales > DEV007 > Arctic95D-9. The sequence continues at coordinate 13,243 of CAYLJC010000020.1, forward strand.
GTAGCTGGGAATCGCCCAGGCTCCGTCCGTCTTTTCCAGTCCGAGTGAGCCCAGAATCCCGTCTATCGTCTTGTCGTCGAGGGGTGCTCCGATGACCGCACGGCAATGGTTGTTGTCGAGGGCGACCGGTTGCGGCCCCTCGGGTGCGGCTCCCGCGACGAGCAGATCGGGATCGGCCGTGCCGCCGGCGAGCTCGAGGATGAGTTGCACCGCGAAATCCGAAACGCCCGCGATCTGGAGCGGATCGACGCCGCGCTCGAAGCGGTAGCTCGAGTCCGAGTGAATCCCGAGGCGACGCCCTGTCCGCCGAACCGACGCCGGAGCAAAATACGCCGCCTCGAGGAGCACATCGGTCGTGCTCTCCGTGACCCCGCTGTCCTCGCCGCCCATCACCCCGCCGATGGCGACGGCCTTGGTCCGGTCCGCGATGACGAGATCGCCGTCGCTCAATTCGTATTCCTCCCCGTTGAGGGCGAGAAATGTTTCCCCCTCGGCGGCGGGACGCACCACGATGCCACCGTCGAGTTTTGCGAGGTCAAAGGCGTGGAGCGGCTGACCGGTCTCGAAGAGCACGTAGTTGGTGAGATCAACGATGTTGTTGATCGGACGCAGCCCGATGGACTCGAGCTTCGTCTTGAGCCAGGCGGGCGACTCCGCCACCCTGACCCCGCGGAGGATGCTGGCGGTGTAGTAGGGACAGGTCTCCGACAAAAGGGTGATCTCGTCCGCCGCCGCGCTCTTCACCGGAGTGCTCGAAACGCCGTGATGGGCGAGGCCCTTGAGCGGCTTTTTCGCGAGGGCGGCGAGTTCCCGCGCCACCCCGAGATGGCTGAGACAATCGGGGCGGTTCGGGGTGATTTCCAGTTCAAAGACAGCGGGGAAAACCTCCCCCAGCGGGGTTCCCGGCACCAGCGAGGGCGAGAGAATGAGAAGCCCGTCCTCTCCTTCGCCCAATCCGATTTCTTTCGCCGAACACATCATCCCGAGCGAATCGATCCCGCGCAATTTGCCCTCGCCAATGGTGAAGGTCTTGCCATCCCCGGCATCGAGAACACAGCCCGGAAGGGCCAACGGGACCTTGTCGCCGACCTGATAGTTTTTCGCCCCGCAGACAATCTGACGTGGTGTTCCCGAACCGTCATCGACCTGACAAACCGACAGCTTTTCCGCGTCGGGATGTTTTTCCGAGGAGAGAATTTCCGCGACGACAAGGTGGTCGGGCAGACTCCGAATGCCTTCGACCTCAATACCGGCAAAGGTCAGCAGTTCATCGAGTTGAGTGGTGGAGTAGTCCGAGAGATCAATATGGTCACCAAGCCATTGGAGGGAGACATTCATGGGAGGGAAGTAGCTTTGTAGCCTTTCTGGTTTTCCAGGCTTTCAGGGGTTGTAGCGGCGAAACCGCTATTTGAATTGCTCCAAAAACCGCAGTTCGTTCTCGATCAGCAAGCGCAGATCGGGAATGCCGTACATGATCATGGCGAGGCGGTCGAGACCCATGCCGAAGGCGAATCCGCTCACCTCGGCGGGGTCGTAGGCGGCGTCCCCGCGCTTGGTGCCGACCTCGGTGAAAACCGCCGGATCGACCATGCCGCAGCCGGCGATTTCGATCCATTTTGCGGCGCGTCCGGCGGCGTGGAGTTTCAAATCGACTTCAAAACTCGGTTCGGTGAAAGGGAAAAAATGCGGACGAAACCGGACCTCGGTTTTGGATCCGAAAATCTCGCGGAAAAAATATTCGAGGGTGCCCTTGAGATCCGCGAGACTCACCCCGCGATCCACGTAGAGCCCCTCCAGTTGGTGGAAGGCGCTGAGGTGGGTCGCGTCGATCTCGTCGCGGCGAAAGGCGCTCCCCGGAGCGATGATGCGG
>CAYLJC010000021.1:0-14892 GCA_964383345.1 uncultured Akkermansia sp.
GCCTTGATGTTGACGACGTCGTCGTAAGCGCAGCCGGGATCGGAGGCGAGCGCCTTCCACTTTTCCACGGCGGTGTCCCAGGCTTCGCCCTTGGGCGAGTAAGGGCGGTCCTTGAGGTAGGCGAAGGTCTTTTCATCGGGGTTGACGTAGCCGCAGCGGGCCCCGCCTTCGATCGACATGTTGCAGACGGTCATGCGCTCTTCCATGGAGAAGGCGTCGAAGAGACTGCCGCCGTACTCGTAGGCGTAACCGATCCCTCCCTTGGCCCCGAGGAGCTTGATGATGTGGAGGATGACATCCTTGGCGTAAACTCCCGGCTTGAGGGCTCCGTCCACATTGATGCGGCGGACCTTGAGTTTGCTCAGGGCCATCGTCTGGGTCGCGAGGACATCGCGAATCTGGGTGGTGCCGATCCCGAAGGCGATCGCCCCGAAGGCCCCGTGGGTGGCGGTGTGAGAGTCCCCGCAGGCGATCGTGGTGCCCGGTTGGGTGATCCCCTGCTCCGGCCCGACGACGTGGACGATGCCCTGGTTGCCACTGCCGATGTCGAAAAAAGTCACGCCGAATTCCGCGCAATTGTTGCGAAGGGCGAGGATCATCTCTTGCGCCAGCGCGTCTTCAAAAGGTTCCACCTGATTCCGGGTCGGCACGATGTGATCGACCGTGGCGAAGGTCCGGTGGGGGTATTTCACCTTCAGACCGAGATCGCGGAGCATGCCGAAGGCCTGGGGACTGGTGACCTCGTGAATGAGATGCGTGCCGATGAGAAGCTGCGTTTGCCCGTTCGACAATTCTCTCACCGCGTGTGCATTCCAGACCTTCTCAAACAGACTTTGGCTCATTTTTTTCAGACAATGGGGGCTTTTACGGGGAAGCTAGCACACGGGGCACGGGTGCGACATAGAAACTTTTCCCCGTCGAATCCTGCCAAAAAACGACTCATTCTCGGGCAATCCATTGAATTCCTCAAAAAGGGAGTGTAAGAAATGGAGCCGTGAAGGCGAACCAACCCAACTGAATCCACATGAAAATCACCAAATTGATCGAAAAACTGATGGCAGTCGCCCTCATCGGAGCTGCATTTTCTCTCGTGAGTTGCGAGAAAACCATGGAAGGTGTTTCTGAGGACACTTCCAAGGCGGTCGAAGCCGCCGGCGAGAAGGCGGAGAAGGCCGCCGACGCCAGCAAGGAAGCGGCGGAAAAGGCCGCCGAGGCCACGGAAAAAGCGGCCGAAGCCACCAAGGAAGCGGCGAAGAAGGCCACCGACGCGGCCAAAGGAGCTGTCAACGAAGCCGCCAAAAAAGTGGAAGAAGCCACCGCACCGGCACCTGCACCGGCACCGGCACCGGCCCAATAATCGTTGCACGAGGGGCCCGTCCGGTCCCTGTGTTTTTTACAGCCCCGCCTCCGCAAGAGGCGGGGCTTTTTTTGTCAGACGCGGAGGCGTCATTCCCCTTCCCGCTGTTTTTCCCACGGTTTTCACAAGGTAAGGCATCCCGTCCTCGACGAAACCGGGCGATCGTGGTATCCCCTTTTTCCTGCCATCCGCCGCCTTCATTTTTCCCACACCCCCGCCATGCGCTCCCTCTCCTTCTCTTCCCTCCCGCTCGCCCTCCTCACGGCTCTGTTTCCGGCCCTGCTCTCCGCCGGGCCAATGGACCGCGACATCGTCATCTACGGGGGCACCAGCGCGGGCATCGTGGCGGGGATCCAGGCCAAGACGATGGGCAGGACCGTCGTGGTGATCGAGCCGACCTCGCGGGTGGGCGGCCTCACCACCGGAGGGCTCGGCCAGACCGACATCGGGAACAAGCAGGTCATCGGCGGACTCTCCCGCGAATTTTACGTCCGGGTCTCCCGACACTACGACAATCCCGCCTCGTGGAAATGGGAAAAGCGCGAGGAGTACAAGGACTCCGGCCAGAGCCGCACCAGCAAGGGCGAGGAAACCATGTGGACCTTCGAACCCTCCGCCGCCCTCAAGATTTACCACGACTGGATCGCCGAAACCGGCCTCGAAATCGTAAAAGAAGAACGCCTCAACCGGGACAGCGGGGTCAAAACCGAAGCGGGAAAAATCGTTTCCATCACGATGGAATCGGGCCGGGAATTCCGGGGGAAAATGTTCATCGACGCCACCTACGAAGGTGACCTCATGGCCGCGGCGGGAGTGAGCTACACGGTCGGACGCGAGGCCAACGCACAATATGGCGAAACCCTCAACGGCGTGCAGACCGCGATGGCGAGATACCATCAGTTCGTGGAAGGCGTCGATCCCTACATCGTGCCGGGCGATCCCTCGAGCGGCCTGCTCCCCTTCATCGATCCCGACGGCCCCGGCGAGGAAGGAAGCGGAGACGCCCGCGTCCAGGCCTATTGCTTCCGCATGTGTCTCACCGACCACCCCGACAACCGCATCCCCTTCGCCAAACCCGAAGGATACAACGAACAGTGGTATGAACTGCTCCTGCGCAACTACGAGGCTGGCGAGACAGGCCTGCCCTGGATCAACTCCTCCATGCCCAACCGCAAGACCGACACGAACAACCGGCTCGGCTTTTCGACCGACTTCATCGGACAAAATTACGACTATCCCGAGGCCTCCTACGCCGAACGGGAAGCCATCGTGGAGCGCCACCGCCTCTACCAGCAAGGGCTCATGTGGACGCTCGCCTACCATCCCCGCATGCCCGAGGCCATCCGCGCCGAAATTTCCAAATGGGGGATGTCCAAAGATGAGTTCCGCGAGGGCAACGGCTGGCAGGAGCAACTCTACATCCGCGAAGCCCGCCGCATGGTGAGCGATTTTGTGATGACCCAGAACCACTGCCAACAGAAAGAAAAAGTGGACGACTCCGTCGGCATGGGAGCCTACACGATGGATTCCCATCACGTCCAGCGGCACCTCGATGAAGAGGGCCACGTCCGCAACGAAGGCGATGTCCAGGTCGGCGGATTCCCCCCCTACCCCATCAGCTATCGCTCCATCATTCCCCGGGCGGAGGAATGCGGCAATCTGCTGGTGCCGGTGTGCCTTTCCGCCAGCCACATGGCCTTCGGCTCGATCCGGATGGAGCCGGTCTTCATGGTCCTCGCCCAGTCCGCCGCCACCGCCGCGAGTTTCGCCATCGACGGGAACACCAGCGTGCAGGAAGTCGATTTTTCCACCCTCAAAGCACGACTGGAGCAGGACGGACAGATCCTCGACTACACCGCCCCGCCGCGCCCGCCCGCCAACTACACCGCCCTCGATTCCCTCCAGGGCATCGTCGTGGACGACACAAAAGCGAAGCTCCGCGGCGCTTGGTCCCCCTCCAGCCTCCGCAGCGGCATTCATCAGGGGTACCAGCACGACCGGGACGCCCGCAACGGGAAGGCGGAAGCCGTCTTCACCTCGCCCCTCCCCGAACCCGGTCTCTACGATGTCCAGATCGCGTGGTCACAGAACGGCAACCGCGCCACCAACGCCCCCGTCCGCATCACTCATGCCGACGGCGAAAACACCACCACCGTCAACCAGCGCAAGCGTCCCCCCATCGGCGGGCTCTTCGGATCGGTCGGGAAATTCCGCTTTGAAAAAGAAGGGATCGTCACCATCGGCAACACCGGCACCGACGGTCACGTCATCATCGACGCGGTCCGCTGGGTGAAAGTCGAGGCCGACTGAAGCGTTGTGCCGGACGTCACCTGGGTATCCCGCCCAGGCCTTCGACAGGGAGGATGGGGAGGAACGCCCGAACCACGTCGGAGAGGCCACGCGGAAGGAATCGTTTTCCCGGAATCCTTCCGATGCTATCCTGCCGCGCCGCCCGAAACAGGGAAGCGGCCTTTCCGGAAATGTCCTATCTCGTTTTCATCGAATTCATGGCCGTGATCGTCGGGGCGATCTATGGCGTCCTCCTCGCGGCGCGAAAGGGAATGGACATCATGGGGGTTTTTGCGGTGGCGTTCGCGGTTGCCTTCGGGGGAGGCACCCTGCGCGATCTCTTTCTCAACCGCAGCCCGCTCTTCTGGATCGGCAATCCGCATTATCCCGTCATCGTTTTCGGCATCGCCCTCTTCTCCGGTATCCTCCTTCGCCACGTCCGGAGGATACGCCCGCTCCTCGTTTTTCCCGATGCCCTCGGGATGGCGCTTTTCGCCCTCACCGGCACGGCTTACGCCATGGAAGCGGGCACCCATCCCTTTGTCGCGGTGGTCCTGGGTGTCATCACGGGCACCTTCGGCGGGGTCGTCGGGGATCTCCTCTGCAACGAACTGCCCTCGCTCTTCATGCCGAGTCCGCTCCACGCCACCTGCGCTTTCACCGGAGCCTGGGTGTATCTCGGGGTGCTACACTTCGACCTGCCGGAGCGTTACGCACTCGCCGCCGGGATTCTCGTGATCGTGCTCTTCCGTCTCGCGGCGGTGAAAGCGAACTGGTGCCTGCCGGCGGTGCGCGAACCGGCTCCTCCTCCGGCGGACCCGCCGGGGTAGTTGTCCTCCCTCCAAATCTCGGGCGAATCCGTTCGCGGGCGGCATGATCCCGTCATCACCGCACCGATTGTGCCACGGTGAGACCTCGCCTACAATGGCTCCGCTCCCGATGAAACGGATTGTCCTGATTCTACTGTTTTCCCTGTGTGTGGTCGTCCCGACCGGTCGTTCCGAAGGATTGAACGATTGGCAGGGGGAAAAAACGCCACGTCTCCGCATCGCCGCCTCCCCGTATCCCAACTTCCTCCTCGATGTGCTCCCGACCGATCCCGATCTGGGGGAACACCTCTACCGGGTGAAAATCGACACCCTCGGCATGGGACCTTCGAGCGAACGGAGCCGCGGCCATTTCTACACCCGGCGCGGAGGATTTCTCGACCTCGCCCACATCCGCCGGGCGATCGACCTGGCGGGCTACGTCCACTACCGGACGAGCCGGTGCCTGGAGCGGGGCGAGACTCATTTTTCTTTCGAGAGCATCGACAAAACAACCTACCATTGCGACATTACTTATCCTCCGTTCTGGGCGCGGCTTGCTCCGGGAAAAAGGAAACAACTCATCGCCGAAATCTCGATCCGGGCGGCGGAGACGGCGGCGATCGATTTCAGCAATTGGCGCGAGATCCTGACTTGGTATGGTTTTCACAATGTGCCCGGCATGCCGGAAAAAAGTTCCGCCTTCTCCTACGAGGATCTCTATTCCCATTCGGTCGGGGCGGCGGTGGCGGTGCGGGCCTTGCGCACTCCGGGGGTTCCCTTCGACGAAACCGTCACCACGGAACTGGAGCGCGAACTCGCGGAACTCGAGGTGGTTTCAAAAGAACTCTGTCTCCAGGCCATGAGCCTTGTCGAAAACCACTGGTGGGCGGGGAAACACGTCCTCAGGCGGAATCTGGACACCGGTGCCGACAACGGGCGGATCGAACCGTGGCTCGTCCGGAACCTGGAGCCGGGAAAATCCCCCCGCCCAAAGTCGTATCCTGCCCCGCGGCGGGATTTTTCCCGGGTGGCGGGATACCGCTGTCGCGACATCCTCGTGTTGTCCTGCGAACCGCATCTGCGGAAAAAGGCTCGTGTCCGGGCGGTCCTCGATTCCGAAACGACGCGTGTTTTCCCGGCTCGCAACTACGAAGCCATCATGACCCGGATCCGCCGCGAGGTCCTCGCCGAAGGGGGGCCGAACGCCGACCGACCGTATCCCTGAGCATTGGAGCGGGCTCCCTCAGGATCCGCTGCAATCGCCCGACATCTCGTCCCAGCGTTTTTGCATTTCGTCGGGAGAGATTTTTTCGATTTGGTGCTGCAGCATCCACTCCTGTCCGAAGGGATCGACCACCGAGCCGCTGCGGAAGCCGTAGAACTGGTCGGCGACGGGCATCTGCGAAGTGGCTCCGGCGGCGACGGCGCGTTCCACCGCGGCATCCGCATTGTCCACCATGAGACAAAACACAACGGCGGTGCCGCCGAGGGTCTGCGGGGATTTGTTGCCCCACTGCGGGTTCTCTTCGGAGAGCATGAGAAGGCTGCCGGCGATGGTGAGTTCGGCGTGGCCTATCGTTCCATCGGCCTGATTGGTGAGGCGGAAAACCTCCTCGGCACCGAAGGCAGCCTTGTAAAATTCAATGGCCTTGTCGGCGTCCCGGACGGTGAGATAGGGGCTGAAAGGCGGGTAGTGGGTGGCGGAGGTGCTCATGGGATGGGTTGTGTTGTATCTACCCCCCAGTTTGCTGCGATTCGGGCCACCGCGACAGAAAAAACGAAAAAAATCCGCTCCGGAAACATTTCCCGGTTCTCTCAGACGTTGAAGCGGAACTCGACCACGTCGCCGTCCTTCATGACATACTCCTTGCCCTCGATGCGGAGCTTGCCGGCTTCGCGGGCTTTCGCGTAGGAACCGAGGCTGGTGAGGTCCTCGTAGGAAACGATTTCCGCCGCGATGAAACCGCGTTCGAAGTCCCCGTGAATGACTCCCGCGGCACCGGGGGCCTTGGTCCCTTCGGTGATGGTCCAGGCGCGGGTTTCTTTCTCCCCGGTGGTGAGGTAGGTGCGCAGCCCGAGGAGGTGGTAGACGGCGCGGATCAGGGCCGAGACTCCCGAGTCGGTCACCCCCATTTCACCGAGAAACTCGGCGGCGTCTTCGGGAGAAAGGTCTATCATCTCCTCCTCGATGCGGGCGGAAATGACGATCGCTTCCGCGCCGAAGGTGGAGGCGGCGTAGTCCCGCACCTGTTTGACCATGGGATGCCCGTCGGGATCGGAAAGAGCCCCGCTCAGTTCTTCCTCCGAGACGTTGCAGGCGAAGATGGTGCGCTTCGAGGAGAGCAGGAAAAAATCGCGCAGGGTCTTTTTCTCCTCCTCCGTGAGCGTCATCGTCAGGGCCGGTTTGCCCTCGTCGAGGTGGGGCATGAGCTTGTCGATCAGCTCGATCTCGCGCTTTGATTCGGCGTCGCCGGTTTTGGCTTTTTTCTCACGGGAAGAGCGGCGTTTTTCGAGAGTCGCCATGTCCGCGAGAATCAGTTCCGAATTGATGATCTCGATATCGCGGAGCGGATTGACCGAACCGAGTTCGTGGATGATGTCGTCGTTTTCAAAACAGCGCACCACCTGGACGATGGCATCCACCTCGCGGATGTTGGCGAGGAATTTGTTGCCCAGGCCGGCCCCGGCGGAGGCCCCCTCGACGAGGCCGGCGATGTCGACAAATTCGATCGCGGCGGGGATGAGCTTGGAGGAACCGCTCAGTTTGCTGAGGACCTCCAGCCGTTCATCAGGCACCACCACGACCCCGACATTCGGATCGATCGTGCAAAAGGGATAGTTCGCCGCCTCCGCCTTGCGCGAGCGGGTGACGGCGTTGAAGAGGGTGGATTTGCCCACATTGGGGAGCCCGACGATGCCTGCCTGTAACATGATGGGCGGATTGTAGCACGAATCGGAGAAAGGACAGAAAAAAGTCCCGCTGTAGCGGTGGTTTTCAGGGGTTGGGGAATCGAAGTGAAGCTTGAGGGACAGGCTATTTGTCACCCAAGAAGCTTGAGGGACAGGCTATTTGTCACCCAAGGGACAGGCTATTGGTCACTGGGCGGAGATTCGATTTCGATTCCGATTCCGATTCCGATTTCGATTTCGATTTCGCTGAACAGCGAAGAAACCCGTCAACATATTTCACTGGCGTTTTTGTTTCCTTTCGCGAGGATGGAGGTTCATGCATCTCGACCTCAAAATCCTGAGCGGCACCGCCCACCCCGATCTTGCCGACGAAATCGCCGCCTACCTCGGCGTGCGACGTTCCGACGCCACGGTGAAACATTTTCCCGACGGGGAGACCTTCGTCAAAATCAACGAGAACATTCGCAAGCGCGACCTCTTCATCGTGCAGCCCACCTGCCCCCCGACCAACCAGAACCTGATGGAGTTGCTCATCATGGTCGATGCGGCGAGACGGGCCAGCGCCGAGAGCATCACGGCGGTGATCCCCTTTTTCGGGTACGCCCGCCAGGACCGCAAGGACCAGCCCCGCGTGCCCATCACCGCGAAGCTCGTCGCGAATCTGCTCACCGCCGCCGGCGTCTCCCGCGTCCTCACGATGGACCTTCACGCTGGACAGATCCAAGGCTTCTTCGACATCCCCGTCGACCACCTCTACGCCATGCCGGTGCTGATCAAGTACCTGCGGGAAAAAGGAGTCTGCGAAAACCTGGTGGTCGTCTCGCCCGACGTCGGCGGGATGAAAATGGCCCACGCCTACTCCAAGGCTCTCGGCACTCCTCTCGCCATCGTCGCGAAAAACCGCGTCAGCGCCACCGAAGTGGAGGCCATCAGCCTCATCGGCGAAGTCGAGGGCAAAAACGTGCTCCTCGTCGATGACATCTCCGAGACCGCCGGCACCCTCACTTCGGCCGCTCGTCTCCTGCAGAAACACGGGGCCCGGCGCATCTTCGCGGGTGTCTCCCACGCGGTCCTCAACGAGCAGGGGCGCCAGCGCATCGCCGAATCGGACATCGAGGAACTCATTTCCACCAACAGCACTCCCTACGCCGTCGGGGAAAAAGTCAAAACCGTAAGCGTGGCCGAGATTCTGGGCGAAGCGATCCGTCGGATCCACCTGGGAGAGTCGGTCACATCTCTTTTTGACATTTCCTGAGAGTGCGCGTAGATTTCGCGCCCCCAAAGCAGGGGCGGGCCTCGGAAGCGCCCGGATAACTTCAGCAACACACCGGAAAGATGGCGAAACAAGAAACACTCCAAGCCGAAAAGCGCGACGTCAAAGGCACCACCGCGTCGAAAAGACTGCGTCGCACCGGTGTCATTCCGGCGGTGATTTACGGATCGAAGCAGCGCGAGTACATGATCCAGCTCAACTCCAAGGCCTTCTTCGACCTCGCCCGCAAACAGTCCAGCCACAACTTCCTCGTCAATCTCGAGATCGAGGGGGCCAACGAAAAAACCAAGCTTGCGATCGTGCAGGACATCCAGCGTGATCCCCTCAACGGTGCTCTCATCCACGTCGATTTCCGCGCTGTCAGCGAGACCGACACGATCCACGCGGCCGTCCCGATCGAACTCCGCGGGGAACCCATCGGGGTGAAAACCGGCGGCCTGCTCGAGCAGCTCGTCCATGAGATCGAAGTCTCCTGCAACCCTTCCAACCTGCCCGATTCCATCGTCAACGACGTCGAATCTCTCGCCATCGGCCAGTCGCTCAAGGTCTCGGACCTCAACCTCCCCGAGGGAGTCAGCGTGAAACTCGACGGCGAGGTGCTCGTCGCCCTCGTCACCCAGACCCGCGCCTCGATCTCCGCCGGAGGCAGTGGAGAAGACGCTCCCGCCGGTGAGGAAGCCGCCGAAGCCGCCCCTGCGGAAGGCGAGGCAGGCGAAGAGGCGTGAATCCCTCCCCCCTTTTTCAGTGAACCTTTGGCAAAGCCCCGGTGAAAATCGGGGCTTTTTGCCGTCCTGATCTTTCCGATCCGATGGCTGCGCCCCTCGTCTCCGTCGTGATGCCGGCACGCAACGCCGCCGCCACCGTGTGCGAGGCGATCGAGAGCCTCCAGCGACAGGATCTCCCCCATCTGGAAATTGTTCTCGTCGATCACCGCTCCCGCGACGCCACTCTCCCCCTCATGCGGGCAAAGGCGGCGGGCGACCCGAGAATCCGGCTTTTGCAATGCTCCGGCACCTTTGTCGAGGCCGCCAACCTGGCCTGGCAAAAGGCCTCGGGCACCTTCATCGCCCGCATGGATAGCGACGACCTCGCCGCTCCCGGGCGCCTCCGCCTCCAGCTCGACTTCCTTCTCGCCCGTCCCGACCTCGCCGCCTGCGGCACCCTCGTGCGCATCCGCAAGCGCGGGGCCGACGGCTCCTTTTCCCCGCCCGACGGCGGGTATCTCCGCTACGAGAAATGGGTCAACTCCCTCGTCGAGCCCGAGGACATCGCCGCACAGCGCTTCATCGACAGTCCCATGCCCAATCCCACCGCGATGGTGCGGCGCGAGGTCCTCGAAGCGCTCGGGGGCTATCACGATCCCGCCTGGGCCGAGGACTACGATTTCTGGCTGCGTCTCCTCGAAGCGGGCCACCGCCTCGGAAAAGTCCCGCACGTTCTCCTCGACTGGCACGACAGCGGGAACCGCTCCACCCGGACCGCGGAACGCTATTCGCAAACCCGTTTCCAGGAGGCCAAGGCCCGCTACCTCGCCCGCCTCGACACCGTGAGGAAGCTCGGCGTGGTCCTCTGCGGCGCGGGTCCCATCGGCAAGGAGATGGCGAGCCTGCTCCGCCGCGAAGGCATCCGGGTGCGGGCCTTCCTCGAGGTCAATCCCCGGCGCATCGGCAATCAAATCGGCGGTGCGCCCGTCCACGGGATCGATCGGGTCGGCGATTTCGTGGGAAAAGCCATCCTCCTCCCCGCCGTCGGACGCGGCAACGGACGGGAAACGATCCGGCAGGTCCTCCGGGCCGCCGGATTCCTCGAAGGAGAAACCTTTTTCTGCGTCGCGTAGCGGGGTATTCTCGCCTATCTTCCGCCCCTGCCGGTCCCGATCCCGATCTCCCTCCCCCGTATCCGTCCTCGCTTCGCCTTCCCTCGCCCCCGTTCCATGGCTCCACGAACCCGCTTCCGTCCCTGCATCGACCTCCACGAAGGCCGCGTCAAACAAATCGTCGGCGGAACCCTCGACTCCGCCACGGAAACGCTGCGGACCAACTTCGTCAGCGACCTCCCGCCCTCCTGCTACGCCGAGCGCTACGCGCGGGACGGACTTCGCGGCGGGCATGTCATCCAGCTCGGCCCGGGCAACGAAGCGGCCGCTCGCAGCGCTCTCGCCGCCTACCCCGACGGACTCCAGATCGGGGGAGGCATTGCTCCCGGTCGCGCCGAAAAATGGCTCGCCGCCGGAGCCTCGCATGTCATCGCGACCTCCTGCCTCTTTGATACGGAGGGGCGTTTTCAGGAACCACAGCTCGCCGCGCTCGTCGCCGAGACCGGAGCCGACCGTCTCGTCATCGACCTCAGTTGTCGTCGTCGCGGCGACTCCTGGGTCGTGGCGATGAACCGCTGGCAGACCCTCACCGATCTCGAAATCACCGAATCGACCCTCGACGCACTCGCCTCCTCCTGCGCCGAATTTCTCATCCACGCCGCCGACGTCGAAGGCAAGTGCGAGGGCATCGACGAGGAACTTGTCACCTTTCTCGGACAATGGGGGCGGCGTCCCCTCACCTACGCCGGCGGGGCCTCCTCCCTCGCCGACCTCGACCGCGTCGAGCAACTCAGCGGCGGTCGCGTCGATCTCACCATCGGCAGCGCCCTCGATATTTTCGGCGGCAAAGTGCGCTACGAAGACTGCGTCGCCTACAACCGGCGTGTTTGAAACGCCGGGGTTGGGTGCGTGGGTTGGGAGCGGGGCTTGCCGGGCGCTTACAAAGCGCCCCTCCTTGGGGTCAACGGTGGTTTGGGGCCGAAGGTCGATGCGGGCGCAAGGCTCGAGGAAGCCAGAAGAGGGAGAGGCTATCTATCTCGAAATCGGTATCGAAATCGATCTCTGTCTTGAGGGCGGGGCTTGGGAGCAGGGGTTGCCGGGCGCTTACAAAGCGCCCCTCCTTGGGGTCAACGATGGTTTGGAGTCGAGGAAATGCGCGCTTGCCCCCAGGCGGGCGAGAGCGCATCGTTCCCCACACAAAAATCCCCCTCCCCGTCGCTATATCTCCCCATGACGCTCCGCACTCTTTCCCTGCTCTGCCTGCTCGCCGCAGTACCCTCTCCCCTGCTCCCCGCCGCCGACGCGATTCCCCTTCCCCAGGAGGGCAGCGACATCCCGGCCGATCCCGCCGTGACCTGGGGACTCCTCGACAACGGACTGCGCTACGCCATTCTCCCCAACGCCGAACCGCCGAACCGCGTCAGCATGCGCCTCTTCGTCGACGCCGGTTCCCTCATGGAGAACGACGACCAGCAGGGACTCGCCCACTTCCTTGAGCACATGGCCTTCAACGGCACGAAAAATTTTCCCCCCGGCGAAATGGTCGAGTACTTCCAGCGCCTCGGGATGGGCTTTGGCAACCACACCAATGCCCATACCTCCTTCAACGAAACCGTCTACAAACTGGAGCTGCCCAATTCCGATGTCGCGATGATAGACGAAGGCATGACCCTCCTCCGCGACTACGCCGACGGCATGCTCCTGCTCCCCGACGAGATCGACGACGAACGCGGCATCATCCTCAGTGAGAAACGCAACCGCGACTCGGTCGGTTGGAGAACGTTTGTCGAGCAAATCCGGTTCGCCTTTCCCGATCAGCGCATCAGCCAGCGCATGCCGATCGGCACCGAGGAAGTCATCCGCGAGGCCCCCCGCGAACGTTTCGTCGAGTTTTACGAAAACTGGTACACCCCCAACCGCATGGCGGTCATCGTGGTCGGTGACGTCAAACCGGCGGCCATCGAGAAACTCATCTTGACCCACTTCGCCGACATGGCAACCCGCGAAAAACGCCCCGCTCCGCCCATGGGGGCGATGGCCGAACGCGGCTTCGCGACCCACTACCACCACGAAGCCGAAGCGGGGGAAACCTCCGTCTCGATCCAACTGCTCAAGCCCCGCGTCGACCCGCCCGACAACAGCGAGCGCCGCCTTTTCGACCTCAACCTCATGCTCGCCGGACAAATGATAGACCGCCGCCTGGAGCGGATCGCCAGAGCGGAGGACGCACCCATCAGCAGCGCGAGGATGCGGGCGGGCGACTTGTACGAACTCGGCTTCGCTCTCTACGGTTCCATTGACGCCGACTGCAAACCGGAAAACTGGCGGGAAGCCCTCGCCGTGATCGAACAGGAACTGCGCCGCGCCATCGAACACGGCTTCACCGAATCCGAACTGGCCGAGGTGCGGGCCAACGTCCAGCGCATGTATGAGGACGCCGCCAAGCAAATGGGAACCCGTCAGTCCCGCCAGCTCGCCGACCAAATCGCCGGCCGACTCGGCTCGCGCCGCATTTTCACCAGCCCCGCCGACGACCTCCCCCGCGTCACCGCCGCCCTCGCCTCGATCACCACCGCGAGCTGTCGCGATCACCTCGCCCGGCTCCGGGAATCGGCCAACGAAACTCTCGTTTTTGTCTCCGGCAACGCCGTCATCGAAGAGCCCCTCGCCTCCATCGAGGCCGCCTACCAGGACAGCAAAGCCATCGCCGTGACCGCCCCCGAAAACAAGGAGATCGGCGAATTCGCCTACGGAACTCTCCCCGCTCCCGGCAAAATCGCCGAGCGCAAGGAAATCGAGGACCTCGCCATCACCCAGCTTCGTTTTGAAAACAATGTCAGGGTCAACCTCAAAAAGACGGACTTCGAGGATGAAACCATCCACGTGAAGGCCCGCATCGGCGCGGGTCTGCTCACCGAACCGACCCCCGGTCTCTCCTTTTTTCTCGGCGGCACCTTCGCCAAGGGCGGCCTCGAAGCGCACAGTCACGACGATCTCCAGGCGCTATTCGCCGGAAAATCGGTCGCCATCCATTTTACAGTCGAGGACGACGCCTTTGTTCTCTCCGGAGAAACCACCCCCGCCGCCCTCGCCGATCAGCTCACCCTGATGCGGGCCTACCTCACCCATCCCGGCTTTCGCGAGGAGGCGGTGACGGAATTCCAACGGGCCCTCGACTACCTCTACCAGCAACTGGAGCACACCCCCGGCGGCTTCGCCCAGGACGAAGTGGCGCAATTCCTCCACGGTGGCGATGATCGTTTCGGCTACCCACCCCGGGCCACCGTCGAGGCCCTCACCTCCGCCCAGGCGAAGGAGTGGCTCCTCCCCGCGCTCACCGGCGGCTACCTCGAACTCACCCTCGTCGGCGACATCGACCCCGAGGCCGCCGTCGCCCGACTCGCCGCCACCTTCGGAAATCTCGCGGAGCGGGACACAAAAAAACCCGCTCTCGAAAAAGAGCGGGCCGTCGACTTCCCGGGGGCCACCAGCAAAGTATTCGCCTTTGAATCCGAGATCCCCAAAGCCATGGTGGCGGTCCACTGGCCCACCCTCGACATCTTCGACATCACCCGGACCCGCCGTCTCGGGATGCTCTCAGCCATCCTCGACGACCGGCTCCGCGTCCGGATCCGCGAGGAACTCGGCGACGCCTACAGTCCCTTCGCCCACAACCTGCCCAGCGACACCTGGACCGATTATGGTTATCTCTTCGCCTCGGTCACGGTGGATCCGGCCCAGGCCGAATCCGTCACCGAAGTGGTCAGCGACATCGCCAAGGACCTCGCCACCGGAAACAGCATCACCGAGGACGAACTGGAGCGGGCCAAAAAACCCCAGGTCACTTCCATCGAGGAAATGCGCCGGACCAATCGCTACTGGATGCGCAGTGTGATGGAATCCTCGCAGGAATACCCCGAGCGCCTCGATTGGGCCCGCAGTTTTGTCGATGACTACCAAAACATCACCGTGGACGAGGTCAACGCCCTCGCGGCGGAGTTTCTCTCCTCGGAGAAACAGGTCAATGTCGTCATCACCCCCCTCGCCGCCGAGCCGACGGAGTGAGGGAAGACCCGGCGGGAAAGACTGGCATCTTTCTCTGCATTTTTCCTTTTTCCCAACAGCTGCCAGCAACTCCGAACTGGAACTTGGCCCGATATGTGGAAGATTGCGACATGGATGCCTTGGATTACATAGCCGACGAATGGCTGGAGTGGTATTCCCTGACTCCACAAGAAAGGTGGAGGGAGAGCGGGCGTTTGTGGGAAACTTTTTTATTGTTAGGTGGATCTCTTGAACCCGAACCCGACATGGACAGTCCTTTCTTCGATGCGGAGACATGGCGTCCGCTGCCTCCTGATGGGCGGCCAGGCCTGCGTGTTCTACGGCGCTGCGGAGTATAGCCGGGACGTGGATTTCGCTCTGCTGGCGGACGACG
>CAYLJC010000022.1:0-14566 GCA_964383345.1 uncultured Akkermansia sp.
CCGGGATCGCCTCCCGCACACCCGGAATCCGGCGGATCTCCGCGAGATAATGCTCGGGCAAACGCGAGGTCGCGGGACAATAACGATTCTCCCGATAGACAATCAGGGTCGAGTCCCCCGCCCCCTCCTTCGTGATCACTTCGAGAGAATCCTGCAGCGTCGTCACCGCGGTGAAGAGGAACATCCCGACCGCCACCCCGGCCATCGTGAGGAGGCTGCGGACGCGGTGACGAAGCACCTGCTTCGAGGCGAGCGCCCCATAGTGAAAAAATGCTTTCATTGTATGGCAAGAGAAGAGCCTTCGACGAGGCGGCCTTTTTCCAGGTGCAGGGTTCTGGAGGCCGCTTCCGCAGCTCTCGTATCGTGTGTGACCATAACGATGGTCTTGCCGTGGTCCGTCGAGAGGGAACGCAGCAAATCGAGGGTTTGGTCCGCGTTTTCCCGGTCGAGATCTCCGGTCGGTTCGTCCGCCACGAGCAGGGGAGGATCGGTCACGAGCGCCCGTGCGATCGCGACACGTTGCTCCTGCCCGCCGGACAACTCGGTCGGGCGGTGACTGGCCCGGTCCGAGAGCCCCACCAATTCGAGAGCCTCCGCCACTCGTCGGCGCCGTTCGCTCCGCGAGAGATCGTTCCTCAACAACAGGGGCAATTCGACATTTTCAAAAGCGCTTAAAATGGGAACGAGGTGATACAATTGAAAGATGTAGCCACACGAGCGCGACCGCCATTTCGTGAGTTCTCCCCGCGACATCACCGCGAGGTTGTCATCACCGACGTGGAGTTCGCCCGAACTGGGCCGGTCTATCCCCGAGATCAGATTGAGCAGGGTCGTTTTTCCCGATCCGGACGGCCCCATCAGGGCGAGGAACTCCCCCTCCGGCACGTCGAGATCCAGATTCTCCAGGGGAACAACCTCGATGCGGCCCTTGCGATAGATCCGGGTGAGTCCCCGGCAGCGAATAAAAGCGGAATGGTTCATGGCGTTCGTGGTGCTGTCTTGGTTCATTCGGATGCCTTGCTGAATTCCGTGATCGGCGCGATCCGGGTTCCCTCGGTGAGATCGTCGCCCGGATCGAGAACCACTTGATCCCCCGGCTGCAAACCCGCCACGACCAGGCGATAGCCGTCCCTTTCCTCCGACCCGAGGGTCAGCGAACGCGACGTTATCCTCTCCCCGCTGTGATCGACGACCCAGACGCGTGCCTCCGTTCCCCGCAGATCGAAAAGAGCACTGACAGGAACATAAAAAACGACGCGCCCGCTCCCTTCTCCCGTCTCCGTTTCACTTTTCCTAGCCGATTGCAGGAACTCGGCGCGACAGAGCATTTCGGGCCGCAGACGCGGGTCGGGTTCTTTGAGCAAGACCTTCACCTGGAGGGTATTGCGCTGCAAATCAGCCTCCCCGGTGAGATGGGAAACCGTCCCGTAGATCACCTCGTCGGGGAGAAATTCCAAGCGGATTTTCACGGCCTGTCCCGGAAACACGGACGCCGC
Source organism: uncultured Akkermansia sp. (assembly GCA_964383345.1). Classification (GTDB taxonomy): domain Bacteria; phylum Verrucomicrobiota; class Verrucomicrobiia; order Verrucomicrobiales; family DEV007; genus Arctic95D-9. The sequence continues at coordinate 1,497 of CAYLJC010000022.1, forward strand.
TTCCCCCAATGGCACATCGATGCGGGCCTGGAGCAGGTCCGGCTGGTAGAGTGTCGCGACCGTCGACGAGTCGAGATCGTCCACCGTGATCATCCTCTTGCGGCCGGGGACCGCAAACAGGCGCATGATCACTCCATCCGCCGGAGCGCGGATCTCAGTGCGATCCAGGGCAAGTTGACGTCTCGCCAACTCGGTTGCGCCGCTCCTGATCTTCGCCTGCCAGGCCGCCCGCATCGCGACAAGGCGGGCCCGCTCGCTCTCCAACTCGACTTGTGAGATCTCAAGAGCATCGAGTTCCCCCCGGAAAGTCTGCACGCGCAGTTCGGACTGGCGCACCTCCTCCGCAGAGACCGCCCCTGCGGAACTGTCCGCGAGCCGGTCGCGCCGGTCCTCCAGTTCGAGCAACTTCAGTTTTCCCGCCCGCACCTCTTTCCGGCGCGTCGTGATGCGGGCCTCCACCGCAAGGATCGCTTTTTCATTTGCTTCGGCCTCGGCCCGGAGTGTCTCCAAGGTTCCCTGCGCGGTCGCGAGATCCAGCTCGAAGTCCTCGCGGATAAGACGGGCGATGACCTGGCCTTTCTCCACGGATTCACCTTCGAGGACGAGGACTTCTTCGACAAACCCATCCACGAGAGCGCTGACCTGGATCGGATAGGGCCCCGGCTCGATCCAGCCCGATGCCTGAAAAGAAACCGGCTCCGCCCAGGGATCGGGCGCCTGTCCTTCGGTCGGCCCGATTTGAGCCCCCTCCTCCGTCGCTGTTCCGAGCGCTTCCGCTTCCGATCCGGCGGTCACCACCGTCTCGACTTTCACGGGCAGCCCCTGTCGCAATTCATCGCCGAAGAGGAGAAAAAGAATGAGACCAAAACCGACCAGAAGCAGCCAGGGAACCGCCCCGGCGATCCGGGCCGAGACAGGTGGGGCGGTGTCCGCTACAGAGCGATCAAAATCAGATGAAACAAAGGTTTTAAAAAAGGAAGAGTCCACAGGAAGAAAGACAGGTTTGAAATTTCGGGAATGCGCCATGCCGCAGAGGAGCGGCACAAAGCGGGGATGCGACGGTGCGGGACCGTCACCCGAAAGGGATCAAACAAGCTGTCGACTCACCCGGATGAGGAGGGATCGTCCCGACGGACCGGGTGGATCCGGCGAGGTGAAAGAAGGCCTCAATACGTCGGGGGAAGTGCGCCACGGAAGAGGAAGCGCACAGATCGTGTGGCACTCGAACGGGTGGAATTCCGGGGCTTTCACCCCGTCGGGCAAGACCCAGCCGTCTCCCTTTTCCAGCACCGCAAAGCAGCAACCGGGTTCTTCGTTTTCCTCGTTCCCGTGAGAGCAGCAGTCCTTCGCCGATCCCTCGCAGGACGTCTCGGCCAACGCCGTCGGACAAAGCTCCGACCCGACCGTACAGTAGACCATCGGAGACGCTTCCCCGAGCGCAAGACCGAGATAGGCCACGCTGAGCAAAACGATGAAGATTCTCCGAATCATGCTCCCAACCTATTCCGCCGCTCCCTTTTTAGCAATTCCTTTCCGGACACCGGCATCACCCGATCCGCGCTTCCTCCGGTCTCCGATCACTTCACCTCCCCGTTCATGGCCGCCTGGAAAATAAATAGCCTGTCCCTCCCCGAGACTATTCTCCGAAAACACGCCCGATCACCTTTGGCGTCTTCTCGGCGTCCGCCCTCCCCTTCTCTCCCGCAGCCGGCTCGATCGCGGTGCCTTCGTGCCATTCGTTGAAGGAAGTGATCGCGACCTCCCGGAGAGCGGGATCGAGATGCTTCTTCGCCATTTCGGACATCGCCGCAAAAGTGGAAAGCGGCCCCGCTCCCGCCCTGACTTGCCGGGGGATCACATAATGCGCCGCCGGATCAACCCCGCCGCTATCGAAGCCGGGCAGAATTCCGGGGATGAAACCCACCCCCAGTCCCTTCGCCACCTCGCTCCAGCGGGCATACACCTCGTCGCAATCGGCGAGGAAGGAAATCCGGTCCGTGAGGTCGGCGTAGCGGGTCGGGCCGTGCATGTTGTATGGCGTCACCGCATCGTAGAGCCGCACCCTTTCCGGATCGGGTTCGCCCCAGTAGACTTCGTCCCCGACAAGATAAAGCGCAAATCCTCTCGCCAGACCGATTGCGCGGACCTCGGCGAGGGCACGCTGGTAATCACCGCCGAAGGTGCGGCTGAGATAGAGATACACCACCGGTTTCCCGTCGATGCGCCTATAGGAAGGATGCGAAAAATAATGGTCGGTCAGGAACCGGAAATGACTCACAAAATCCTTTCTCTTCGCGTCGTCGAAATGAATCCCCTTCTCCGGATCGAGTCCGAGAAGTCCGGCGGCTTCGTAAAATAAGCAAAAGGTCGGCGGCTTTTCCCCCGTCCCTTTCGCTGCGGTGAGAACCGGGAGGATGTGCTCCCGCAGGGTGATGTCCTCCCAACTTTCCGGCCCCCACCACGAGCAGATCCAGTTGTCGATGCCGAAGCGGCGCGAGATTTCGAGATGGTCCCGGAGGAGTTCGGGAGAGCGGGAATCATACTCGCCCGCCGCAGGCCCGCCTCCCGTCTTTTTTCCCTCGTAGCCCAGCTCCCAATGCCGGCCGTCCGCGCCATACCACGGATAATAGTAGACGCTCACGGTCGTATTTTCCCCGGCACGGATCGGAGCGCCGAACATCACCAGGGCGAGCAAGCACAGCACTTTCATACAAAAGCCCTCATCGGGCGCGGCTGCGGATGCGATCACATCCGAGGGAAAAAACAGGACCCGCTTCCTTGCCAGCACCCGAGAGGGTCGGGTCGACGGGTTCACCCTCTTGACTCGCCGGACGGCGCTCACCGCGCTCGACGGCTTCGAGAATCTCGCGGGTTTCGCGGAGAAAACGTTCCACCGAAAACCGCTCCGCGTTGCGTCGAATCCGAGCCGGATCCCAGGCTCTTTGTTCAAAATCTTCCACTGCGGCGCGGAGCGAATCGGCTGCGGGTCGGTCGAAAAAGAGACCGGTTTCCCCCTCAATGACTGTCTCCAGAGCTCCTCCGTCGCGGTAGGCGATGACCGGTTTTCCGCAGGCCTGGGCCTCCACCGGAGTGATCCCGAAATCTTCGCTGCCCGGGAAAATATAGGCGCGGCAGTGCGCCATGCGCTCCGTCACGACCTCGTCGGGAGCGCGCCCGAGGAAAAGGATGTTCTTTCCGGCGAGCGACTCCAGCCGCGCCCGGTCGGGGCCTTCGCCGATGATGACGAGCTTTTTCCCCGACGCGGTGAAGGCGCGCACGGCCCGGTCGATGTGCTTGTAGCCGACCAATCGGGAGACGATGAGATAGAAATCGTCGCTGCGTTCGCTGACCCGGAAACGCTCGACATCGACCGGCGGATAGACCACGAGGCTCTCGCGTCCGTAGCAATCGCGGATGCGTTTTTGGACGTTGCGGGAATTCGCGAGAAACAGATCGATCCGACGACTCTGGCGCAGGTCGCCGCGGCGGAAGAGCGGCATCAGCATACCGACAAAACGGCGCAGGAAGGGGTTGCCGATTTCGTTTTCCAGGTATTCGCCGGGATTCCAAAAATAGCGCGGGGGCGTGTGGCAATAGCAGACAAACTTCGCTCCGGCGGGTTTGGCGATCCATTTGGAAAAACTGCTGCTGCTGATCCAGACGAGGTCGGTGGGCTCCATCCGAAGCGATTGGAAAGCGAACGGATAGAGGAAGAACAGCTTCTTGTGCCACCGTTCCATTCCCGGCAACGCCTGCATCCAGGAATTCCGCACCCGCTCCGAGCGGAACACGGGAAAGAGATTCGCTCCGAAGGTCGCGCTGGTGTAGATCGGCGCCTCGGGAAACGCCTCGGCCATGGTCTCGACAACGCGCTCGGCCCCGCCCATCTGGATGAGAAAATCATGGGCGAGGGTGAGCCGGTGCGGCGGTTTCTCGGGAGGATGGGATGCGTTCATGTGAGGATCCGGGAAAGGAGGATGAATCAACGGGCCGATTTCGGAGGAAAAACGATCTGGAAAACGGTGTCCGCGACGATGCAGAGATCGAGAAAGAGCGACCAGCGCCGCAGGTAGAAATGATCCAGGCGAACCCGCTGGCGGACTTTTTGGTCCGTATCGGTCTCGCCGCGACAGCCTTTGACCTGGGCCAGACCGGTGATCCCCGGTTTCGCAAAATGCCGCACCGGATAGTCCTCGACGATGCCGGAGAACTGCTCGTCGTGATCGACAAAATGCGGGCGCGGACCCACCACGCTCATCTCGCCGTGGAGCACATTGAGAAACTGCGGCATTTCATCGAGGCTCGTTTTCCGGAGAAAAGCAGCCCCCGGGAAAAAACGTGGATCCCCCGCCCTCGCCTGCTGACCCGGCGTGGCATTGAGATGCATGCTGCGGAATTTATAGACCTGGAAAATTTCCCCCTGACGCCCCGTGCGCGCTTGCCGGTAGAAAAGCGGTCCCGGAGAAAAGACGCGGTGCAGCAGCCAAACGAAGAGACACAGCGGAGGCAGCAGGAACACCACCACCACGAGGGAGAACACCAGATCAAACGCGCGCTTCGCGGCCCGGTTCAAAGGATTTTCGAGAGGCTCGCGCCAGTTCGTGAGAAAAAGCCGCGACCCGGACTGATGGGCGTCAAGATTCCCCGGGAAATGCGATTCGTGGTCATCGACCCAGATCAAACGCATCCCGAGGGAATCGCAGAGCTGCTGAAGCGAGCGGATCAACTCCGGCTTCGCCTCCAGCCCCAAGGCGAGGAGCAGTTTGGCGTGACAGCTGCGGCAGATCTCGCGGATGTTTTCAAACTCCCCGAGAATGGGAAACGTCGGCACGGACGCGACCGCACCGCCGCCGTAGGACACGTACCCGAGCACTTCCGCACCGGGTACCGCGCCGCGCATGTGGAGCGCTTCGTCTCGCTCGATCTCGCTGCTGGGAGCGAGGACGAGAGTGTTCGCCGGATGCAGGGATCGTTGGAAAAGGCGACGATGGAGGAGCTGGTGGCCGACGAGATTCATCCACGCCACCCAGGTCGAATAAAGCAGAAAAAAAGCGGCGAGAAACACGCGGGAGAGATGGTCGTCCTTGCTCATGACCATGACCCCGAAGAGCGCCACCAGGACAAAAAGAACCTCGCGCTGGGTCACCTCCCAGATCTGCGAGCGCGAGAGACCCACGAGCGACCGGCTGCTCCGCTCCCGAATGAGAAATTCGAAAACCGCCGCCCCCGGCACCAGAAACGAAGCCCAGAGATAATTCGCCGGCAGAAGATCCCCCTCATACACCGCCAGGTGCAAACCCCAAACCGTGCCCCAGAAAAGGATGGACCCGCCGGCCAGTTTCAGCAGCAAATGCAGGCGAATCGCCCCGTAATAGCGGTCAGAAATCATCGGATAAAAGTGTCAATTCTAACTGAAATGAATCTAGTTTTTGCAATTATTCTCAATTTATAACGAAAAATACGATTTATGCAATTAATAATGACAGCAATTTTAATTATGATTATTACGACCTCGCCTCCGACGAAACCTCTTCGCCAAGGCTCGTGGCTTGATTCCGCGCGCACAAAAGGACGAGCCACGGCCATCGCGGCGATCCTCGAAAACCGGGCTGCGTTGCGGTGCCTGCAACAGCGCGCTTATCCGTGCTCGCGGGCACGGGTGATTACGACGCTCACGCTTGCGCAATCAGAGAGGATGAATTTCTCCAGTTCGAGCGTCACCGCGCACACTCCGTCGAAGTCGATCACCGCAGCGGCGAGATCTTCGGCGAGGGTTTCGATGAGACGGCGCTCCCCCGTCGCCGCCACCTCGCGCAGGCGTTGCGAGACACGGTAGTAGTCGATGGTGTTTTCGATGCGGTCGTCGAATCCCCGGAACGACTTCGCCGGGGTGATCGCGAGGTGGACCGCAACACTCTGCGGGAGATCGCGCTCCTCGTCGGGAACTCCCACCCGCGTAACGAGACGCAGGCCTTTGATGTGAATGTGATCGCTCATGAAATCGCTGTTTCGCCCGAACCGGACAGATTATCCCAGCCGGAAACGGATTTCGCGGATGTGTTCCGCCCCGAAGCGCTCCTGCATGCGGCGGAGGAGTTCGCCCTTCATCCGCTCCAGCTCGTAATAGACGGTGGAATGGAGCACCTGAATGCTGAGGACTTTTCTCTCCAGCACCACGGGACGGGCGTTGTCGGCGATGAAGCTGTCAACCATACCGTTCCAGGCATCGAAGATCTGCTCCTCGTGAAAGCGGTCTTTCAGCCCGAGCCCCTTCATCGCCTTGTCGACGACAGATTCGATCCGCTTTTCATATTGGGAGACATCCTGCGGTTCCCAGTAACCGCGCCATTCGGCGAGGACGCGATCTTTGGGCGAACGTCGTGGGCGGTAGCGCATACGAGTGGAGGCTACGACGGGAGACGTCGGAACGCCATTAAAAACGGACAGAAAAAACGGCCCGAACCGAAAGAAAGCGCCGTTTGGGTGCGGAATTCGATGCGGAGTTTCGTGCGAAACGACCCGCAAATACTGGGCAGATCACTCCTCCGCCCCGTCGCATCCGATGGCTTCGACGGGGCAGCCTTCCATCGCTTCCTCGCAGAGCGCCCGTTCTTCGGGGGTCGTGGGCTGTTTGTAGACGTAGGAATAGCCGCCGTCTTCGTTGCGAGTGAAGTTGTCCGTAGCGGTTTCGCGGCAGAGATCGCAATCGATGCATTGGTCATCGACGTAGAACTCGCCCTGCACATTGTCATCGTATCTGTTTTCGAGATCGGCCATACTGATTCTTACGTGAACGCCCCTTTCCAAGGCGCACCAAACTAGGATTTTTTTGAGTAGACGCAACCGATTTCGTCGGCTTGTTGAAGGGCTTGTCATCCTCCGAACGAATCGCATCGTAAGAATCCTTATCATGAATCCCCACGCCGCCGCCACAAATCCCGCCGACTCGAACCCGGTTGATTCCGACCGCGTCATCCCCCGCGAGGGCTGGCACGTCATCCACCTTTTCTACCACATCGAGCAGGGCCAGTGGTCCCTCTACAGCGACGAGGAAAAACTGGAGGCGAAAACCCACCTCGCCGAACTCGTCCAGGAAATCCGTTCGACCGAGTCGACCCAGCTCCTCACTTTCTCCATGGTCTCGCCCAAGGCGGACATCGGATTCATGCTCCTGACCGACGACCTGCACAAGGCGAACGATTTTGAAAAACGTCTCAGCCGCGCCCTCGGGCCTGACATTCTCACCCCGGTCTACAGCTACCTCAGCATGACCGAACTCAGCGAGTACACCATGACCGAGGAGCAGTACGCTCTCAGCGTCACCAGGGAAAGCGGGATCGCGGCGGGAACGCCCGAGATGGAGGAAAAAATAGCCGAATTCCGCTCTCGTATGGTCAAATACAACCGCGACCGTCTCTACCCGAACATGCCCGACTGGCCGGTCTTCTGTTTTTACCCCATGGGCAAACGACGCGGCGAAACCCACAATTGGTACTACCTCGACTACGAAACCCGCAGTCGCCTGATGGCCGGCCACGCGAGATTGGGCCGCACCTACGCGGGGAGGGTGCGCCAGCTCATCACCGGTTCGACCGGTCTCGACGAGTCGGAGTGGGGCGTGACCCTTTTCTCCCACAACACCCAGGACATCAAGGAAATCGTCTACGAGATGCGCTTCGACGAGGTGAGTTCCCTCTACGGCGAGTTCGGCGATTTCTACATCGGACTGCAACTGCCGCTCGATGAATTGTTCCGGCGGGTGGGACTCTGACCGATTCCCTGCGGAGGCAGCCACGCACACCTCACATCACATCTCCGCCCATTGACGGAGGAGATTGTGGTAGACCCCGGTGAGTTGGACCGCCGTTTTCTCGGCCGTCTCGTTGCCGGCCAGTTCCCCGCCGAGGCGCTGAATCCCCAGATCCAGATCAAAGAGCAGGGAGCGCTGCCCGTCGTCCCGGATCATGCTCTGCAGCCAGAAGAAGGAACAAAGTCGCGTCCCCCGCGTCACCGGCGTGACGTGGTGGAGACTCGTCGAGGGATAACGAACGAGCGACCCCGAGGGGAGCTTGACCCGATGTACCCCGTAGGTGTCCTCGACGCAGAGTTCCCCGCCGTCGTAGTTTTCCGGATCCTCGAAGAATAGGGTCGCGGACAGATCGGTGCGGATGCGCAGGGGCGTGCCGGGGATCTGGCGAATCGCGTTGTCCACGTGCGTGCCGAAATTCTGGCCGCCGGAATAGCGGTTGAACAAGGGAGGGAAGATCTTCAGCGGCAGCGCCGCACTGAGAAAGAGCGGGTTCTGACCGAGGGCGCGGAGGATCATCTCGCCCACCTCTTTGGCCACGGGATGTCCCTCGGCGATCTGCTGGTTGTTCTTGGCCTTGGCCGACTGATGGCCCGCGGTCACCTTGCCGTCGATCCACTCCGCCGACTCCAGAAGTCGTCTGGCTTCCGCTACTTGTTCTTTTGTCAGGAGATCGGGGACGGTGATGAGCATGATGTGACGTGTAGCGTCGAGCCAAAATACCGCAACGATTATTTGGCGCAAGCCACCGCTAAGAGCCTGTTGAAAAACCCCGCAATGCAAAATTTTGGTTTATTCTTGGTTGGGAAGTCAGCGGCTTTGCCGGAGGTATTTGGGGACACCCCTGCGGGCTGCGGCCCTTTTCCCGCCTGGCTTCGTTGGTTGCCGTGCGTTCCACGCCCTTCGGGCTGCTTTTCAGGCAGGCTATCTCGCTCCGCTCGGTTCTCGGTCGTGGAGCTGGCTCCACTTTGCCCTCGCTCCCGCTCGGCCCTTCGGGCTGCCTTGCAGGCAGGCTATGTCGCTCCGCTCCATTGTCGTCGCGCCTCGCCAATCGGAAAAATGTCTCGCAGTTTTCCATCACGGGGTTTTTCAACAGGCTCTTAACCGACCGTGGATTTCCGTTACTCCCCCCGTTCCTCCCGCAGAACGGGACGGCGCGTTCGCAAATTCGCTAAAATTTCCCTCGACAGTGGCTCAGAACCCTTCATTGTAAGGCATGGTTTATCATTTTTGAGAATTGAATTCTCATTTTAGTATTTTTTTCCCTTCCCTTCTTCCTCCCGCCCGCCATGCGTCTGAAATCTCTTGAGATTCACGGATTCAAGTCTTTCGCCGACAAAACGAAGCTGGAATTCCATGAAGGCGTCACCGGAATCGTCGGTCCCAACGGCTGCGGCAAGTCCAACATCGTCGATTCGATGCGCTGGGTCCTCGGTGAGACTTCGGCCAAGGCACTCCGCGGCGGCGAGATGGCGGATGTTATTTTCAACGGCACCGACCGACGCTCCCCTCTCGGCATGGCCGAGGTCACCCTCACTCTCGCCGACTGCGCCGGCGTCCTCGACACCGAGTACGACGAAGTCTCCCTCGGACGCCGCGTCTTCCGCGACGGGAAAAGTGATTACCTCATCAACAAACAGCCCTGTCGTCTCAAGGACATCCACAGCCTCCTGATGGACACGGGCATCGGCCGGTCGAGCTACTCCATCATGGAGCAGGGCAAGATCGACATGCTCCTGAGTTCGAAACCCGAAGATCGGCGCGCGGTCTTCGAAGAGGCGGCGGGGATTACGAAATACAAAACCCAAAAGAAGGAAGCGCTACGCAAACTCGACTACACCGAGGCCAACCTCGTCCGCATCCGCGACGTCATCGCCGAGAACGAACGCCAGATCCGCTCCCTCTCCCGTCAGGCGTCCAAGGCGAAGCGCTACCAGTCCCTCTTCGACGACGTGCGGACCCTGGAACTGCATCTTTCCCACAAGAAATGGCGTGAACTGCGCGCCGAGAAATCCGAGCTGACCACCTCCATCCGCAACCTGCGCCTGCAACAGGACGAGCTCGAGGACGCGATTGAAAAACGCCAGGCGGAGATGGCGTCGGCTCGGGTGGAATACCAGGAAATCGAGAACCGGCTTTCGCATCTTCAGGCGCAGTTGGCCCGCTTCGAAAATGAAATCGGCGGCGCGAACAATCGTATCGAGTTCAACGGTGAACGCTCCCACGAGCACGCCCTTTTGATCCGAAAAAACGAAACCGACATCGCCCAGGCAACGGAGAAACGCCAGCGTCAGGAAGCCGATATCGAAAACGCCAACCGCCAGCTCGAGACCGTGGCGATCCGCATCGGGACCGAACAGGGACGGGTCGAGGAGTTGGAGACGGAAACCCGGGCGGCTCGCGCCCTTCGCGATGAACTCAATGTCAGGCTCCGGCAAATCGAGGAGGAACGGAGCGGGCTGACCAGCCGCATCGCCAGTCTCGAGGCCACCATCGACACCAACGTGCGACAAGCGGAATCCGACGAACTCCGCGCCGGACAGTTGGCGGACGAGATCGCCAGGCTACGGGTCGATGAAGACGCCCGCAAAAGCGACGGCGCCGAACTGAAAGACCGCATCGCCGGTCACCAGTTGTCCATCGAAACATTCGAGGAAAACCTCGCCGAACTGGAGCAAAAATACCATCGCGCGAAGCGTGCCGCCTCCGGTCTGCAGGAGGACCTATCCTCCCTGCACAAGCTCCGCGCCGAAAAGCGCTCCCGTCTCGTCGTCCTCCAGCAACTCGTCGCCGATGGCGAAGGTTTCGCCCAGGGCACCCAGGCCGTCCTCAAGGGACTCGACGATCCCGATTTCTACAGCCGACACGTGCGGCAGCCTCTCGCCAATTATCTCGAGGTCGACGCCCGCTTTGCCGAAGCGATCGAAGCCGCGCTGGGGAGGCGGCTTCAGGCGGTCATCGTCTCCGATGTGGAGATCGCCGAGAAGGTGCTCACCTCCCTGCGCGACGACAACATCGGGCAGGCCTCCCTCATCGCCGAGAGCCACCTTTCCGAAACCGCGCAAGATACTCCCGGACGCCCTCCGCTCGGCGCGATCGGCTGGGCCATCGACGAAGTCCGCTGTCGCGCCGAGGTGCAGCCGCTCCTGGATCGACTGCTCTCCCGCGTCCTCCTCGCCGAAGATCTCAACACCGCGCTCCGCCTCCGCGAGGAAGATCCCCGCCATGCCATCGCCACCCTCACCGGCGAATTCATCACCGCCGAGGGTATCATCCACGGCGGACGCACCGGCGATGAATCCGTTTCTGTCCTGCGCACCCAGACCGAAATCCGCGATCTCCAGGCCGTCACCGACGCCCTCGACAGCGAGGTTCTGGCCCGGCAGGAACGACGCGATGAACTCAACCAACGGGTCGATCAGTTGGAGGAAAGCCTTCAGGAGGCGCGGGAAAAACTCCAGCACAAGCGGGTCGCCTCCTCCACCCTGGAAGGCAAACTCGCCCTCATCGAGCGCGACCTGAGCCAGTTTCACAACCGCATCGAGAGCCTCGAATGGGAACAACGCGACGTGTTCGAGCGCACCACCAAAGTGGCTCGTGAACTCGAGGCGAATCGAGCGGAACGCGGTGCCGCCTTGGAGAAAGTCGCGGAACTCAATGAGACGACGGAGGGCACTGCGGCGGAACTCCACGAGGCTCGCCGCCGCGAAGAAGAACTCACCGAAAAAGTGACCGAGGCGCGCACCTGCCTCGCGGTCGAGCAGGGCACCCGCCAGAATCTCGAAGAGCAGCGCGACCCCATGCTCACCCGCCTCCACGAGCTGCTGGAACAGGTGGAGCGCCGCGAGGCGGAGATCACGAGCTACCGGGAACGCATCGAAAATTCCGCCCGCGAGACCGAGGCACTCCAGGAAAAAATTCTCCATTGGGAAGCCGAAGCCGCCACCGCCCGCGAGGAGAGAGAGACGATCCAGAACGAGCGGAGCGGCTACTCCTCACGCATCGAAGAGGGCGAAGCGGATCTGACGAAAAAGCGGCGCGAAGTCCAGACCGTCGCCGCCCAACGGGGCAAGGAAGAAGTACGCGTCGCCCAGTTCGACATCAATCTGGAAAACATCGAACGCACCTGCCGCGACCGCTACCGCACCGAACTCGAATTTTTCGAACCCGACAGCCACGCCCTCCTCCTCGCCATCGAAGAACGCAAACGCAATGGCGCGACCCGCTTGAAGAGCTACGCGGATCTTGCGGAAAACGAGGATGCGGAAGCAACCGCAACGGCGGCGGCGGATTCCGAAACACCCGCCGACGAGGTGCCGACCGATCCCGTGCAAGATGACGAAGCCGAACTCAACGACCCCGCCGAGCCGGACTGGACCTTCGTCGAAGAAGTGGTTTCCCAGCTCCGCACCAAACTGGATTCGATGGGGCCGGTCAACATCGATGCGATCGAGGAATTCGACGAACTGGAAGAACACTACAAATTCAACGTGCAGCAGCTCAACGATCTCGAAAATTCGAAAGAAGAACTGCTCCGCATGATCGCCCGGATCAATCGCGACACCCGCAAGATGTTCTCGGAGACCTTCGAGAAGATCCGGAAAAATTTCCGCGATATGTTCCGCGAACTGTTCGGCGAAAAAGCCAAGGCCGACCTCGTTCTCATGGATGACAACGATCCGCTCGAATGCGGCATCGACATCATTGCCAAACCTCCCGGCAAAAAACTCCAAACCATCAGCCTGCTCTCGGGCGGCGAACGCTCCATGACGGCGGTGGCGCTCCTCTTCGGGATCTACATGGTGAAACCCTCCCCCTTCTGTGTGCTCGACGAACTCGACGCGCCGCTCGACGAGGCCAACATCACCCGCTTTATCAAAGTCCTCGACCGCTTCATCGGCGGGAGCCAGTTTGTCATCGTGACCCACAGCAAACGCACCATGTCCCGGGCCGACGTCATGTATGGCGTGTCCATGGAGGAATTCGGAGTCTCGAAAACGGTCGGGGTGACTTTCTCCAAAGCCGGAGAGGGCAAAGGCATGAAACAGGCGGCGGTCGGCGGGTGAGAACATCCGGCTTTCCCGTCCTCGCCGCAAAAATCGTTTGAGAGAATCACCCTCTCCGCCCAACTTTACGATGTGACGAAACTCTCCTCCATGGCCCTTCTCTCCCTCCTCCTCTCCGCCTTCCCGGGGGGAGGTCGCGAGGCATGTGCCCTGGAAGGGGAAGTAAAAGAAAAACCCGGCCTGAAAAGCATCGGCCT
>CAYLJC010000023.1:0-14509 GCA_964383345.1 uncultured Akkermansia sp.
AATGGGGATGAGGATGCCCTTTTCCACCTCCTCCGGAGTGGCGTTGGGGTAGGGGACGGAGATGAGCACCGCATGAATCGAGGTTTCGGGAAAGATTTCTTTCTTCAGCTTCGGCCAGGTCATCAGGCCGGAGACCATGACCAGAACCATGAGCAAGTTCCCCGCGACGTGGTTCCGACTGAACCAGTGGATGATGCCTTTTTGCTCCATCACAGTGCCGGTTTGGGGGCGGGTTCCTCGTCACCGCCGTCCGCAGCGGGGCGCGGCACGACTTTTTGGCCGGTGATCATGGCGGGCAGTTCGGTGAGGCAAACGAGACTGTTCTCCTCCACTCCGCCCGAGATGTAGACACTCTCTTCGTCCCGGTGGACGACGGTGACATCGCGAAACTGCAGGGTATTGTCAGGAGCGACAAGGGCGACTCGTTCGAGACCGACGAAGGCGGAGAAGGGGATTCGGGCACAGTGGGGCAGGGTGCGTCCGGCGATTCGCGCCTGCACGAAAAGTCCCGGTCGCAGCCGGTGGCTCCCCTGGTCCGCACCGCTGCCGCCTTCCACTTCCGCGACAACGTAGGCGGAGCGGCTCGAGCGGTCGATCTCGCCTTCGGTTCGCACGATGCGTCCGCGATACTCCTTCGTTTCCCCGCCGACGCTGGCGAGGATGACCACCTCCCCGAGAGGGTTGCCGTTTTCGCCGGTCTGCAAAAACTGCAATTGGTCCACCGAGAGCGGCAGACGCACTTCGTAGCGGGTTTCGAAAATCTCCGCGACCGCCGCGCCCTCGGTGAGGTAGCTGCCCACTTCGGTCGAAGTGGCGGCGATGATGCCGTCGAAGGGAGCGGTAAGGACGGTGTCGGCCAGATCGCTTTCGGCTTTCCGGAGGGCGGTGCGAGCCGCTTCGACCCGCGCCTCGGCGCCGCGCAACTGTGGTTGTCGCGAGGCGAGCTCGGAGGGTTCCCCGGAGCGGCCGAGATTTTCCCAGTCGCGCTTCGCCTGTTGCGCCCGGGCCTTTTCCTCGACGAGATCCGTCTCGGCTTCGGCGAGAGTGGCGGCGGCGGCGGCTCGGTCGGCGAGATAATCGACCGCGTCGATTTTCACCAGCCAAGTGCCCGCGTCGATGTGATGTCCGACATCGAAGAGAGGGTGGACCTCGACCACCCGGCCGGCTGCGGCGGCCGCGAGGGTGGTCCTCCGCGACGCCTCGATGATGCCTTGCGAGGGCATGGCAAAGCTCATTTCCTCATAGCGGACCGGGAGGACCTCGACGAGAGGAAGGGTCTCCTCGGTGTCGACCTTCTCCGCCTGCGGACGAGTCACCCAGAGGAGCAGGGAAAAGGCGATGCCGCCCGCGAGGATCAGGAGGCCGATGAGAAATCTCACAAAACGTTTCATGGGTTCGTCGCGATTGCGGTAGCGGAAGGAGGTTCGGCGGGGTGAAAGCTGCCGCCGAGGGCGAGATAGAGATCGACACGGTTGTCGAGACGCTGGCGGCGCATGCTGATGGATTGGGCGCGGCTGGTGAAAAGCCGCTGCTGCGAGGTGAGGACGGTGAGGAAATCTCCGGTGCCCCGTTCGAATTCCTCGAGGGAGCGGCGATATGCGGCGAGAGCGAGACGCGACGCGTTCCCGAGAGCGTCCACGCGACGCGTGAGGAAAGCTTCGGCGGCGAGGGCGTTTTCCACCTCGGAAAATGCGGTGAGGGCGGCCTGCTCGAACTCGGCGGCGGCGAGTTCGAGTTCGGAATCCCGCTTCGAAATGTTGGCCCGGAGACGACCTCCCTGGAGGATGGGCTGGGCGAGGTTGCCCGCGACATTCCACACGCTGAAGTCGCTGTTGAGGATGTCGCTGATATCCTCGCTCGCGTTTCCGTAGCTGCCGGTGAGGCGGATCGCGGGGAGGAGGGATCGTTTCGCCTCGAGGATCCGCTTGTCGGCGGCGGCGATACGTCGCTCGGCCGAAGCGAGATCCGGGCGGCGGTCGAGCAGGGTCGCGGGCAGTCCGGCGGGCACTTTCCCCGGCATTTCGGGGAGTCGGGCGGACGAGCCGGCGGCCCCGACCGGATATCCTCCCGCGAGGATCTCGAGCTGACGGGCGGCGCGCCCCACCAACTCTTCGCGGGCGGCGAGGCTTTCGCGGGCGTTGGCGACATCAGCTTGGGCGAGGAGCAGTTGGGAGGCCGGGTCCCGCCCCTCGTCCTCGATACCCCGTTCGAACCGTTCCCGGATGGCGGATTCAGTTTCGGAAAAAGTGGCGATCGCATTCCGCGCCAGGGCGACCTGGTCCTTTGCTTCGGCGAGAGCGAACCAGGTCTTGGCCGCCTGTCCCGCGAGGGAGAGTTGCGCGGTCGAGAGATCATAGCCCGATGCTTCGAACTCCGCCACGACGGCGGATTGCGCAGCCCTAATGCGGCCCCAGAGATCGATCTCCCATTGCAGATCGAGCGAGAGACCGAAATGATTGCTCTGGGAAGAAAGGATGGTGTCGGGAGGAACACCCGGCAGGGGCAGCCCGATGAAATTCTGGGCATTGCGTTGCCCCGAGAAAGCGCCGTCGAGCCGTGGATAGAGATCGGCCCCGGCGATACGGGCGTTGGCTCCGGCGATCTCAATGCGCGATTGGGCTGCCTTGAGATCGCGGTTTTCCTTCATGACACGCCCGACAAAGGCGGTGAGATCCGGCTCCCCGAACGCGGCAACCCAGTCGTGATCGGGAAAATGGGCCGGGAGACGGGCGCCACCGGCGATCCAGTGCGGCGGAGTTTCGAGACGGGTGTGGTGAGTGGCGTCGGGGGGAGAAAGGGATTCACAACCACCGAGAAGAGCCGCTGCGAGGAGTCCGACCCCGGTCGCCGCCGCGAGCCGGGTCATTCCGCGCCGGGGAGCCTCCGTTCCGTGCGCCTCGAAAACGCGGTCGGAGAAAGGCCGTGGTCCGTCCCCGCCGATCCGGATGGGAGATGTCGGCGTGGTGGTCGGTGCCATCGGAAAACAGGAGAACCCGGAGAAACATTTCAAAGCACCGTTGGACTGCGGCAAGGGGTCGGGTCGTCCACGAATCAGGGTTGGATCGGTTCCGCCTTGGGCGGTTCGATGCTCATGATTTTGTCGTGGATTTTGAGAATTTCCTTCGATTTCTCGAAAAATTCATCGACCTCGGCGGCGTTGCTGTTGTTGGAGTCCACGACACGCTGGAGCTGGGCGAGATATTGATTCATGTCGAGGGAGATGGCGGCCATCTGGCGCTGGGCGCTGGCGTAGGCGGTGGCCACGGCGGTCTTGGCCTCGACGATGGCGGAACGACGTCCCTGCTTTTCGAAATACTGGGCGCGGTCTTCCTTGAACTCCTTGTTTTTGAAAATGCGTTTGCCGAGCGGGGTGGTTTCCAACGGGTCCACCGCGTTGTCCGGCAGAGCGGAGAGCTGCTGTGAAAAATACCGGTCCAGTTCACGGAATTCATTGAGCGGCTTGCCATACTGCTGATGGAGAAAAGCGAGTCCGTTGATCACTCCGGTCAGTTTGGCAGCTTCGTCCTGATCGATTTTTTGCCCGGAGCGCAGCCGGGCTTCGATGTCGCCGATGTAGGCGAGGGTCTTGCGGCTGTCGTAGACGATCTCGTTCATCTGCCCGTAGGTCCGCTGGAGTTGTTCGGCGTGCTGCTTTTTCAGGGTCTCGACCTGGGTGCTCCATTCTTCGACGACACGCTCCGCCTCGGCCTGCTTGTCGGCGAGCAGCGAGGAGAGTTCGGCGTTTTTGTTTTCGGCGCCGCTGACCCGGCTGGAGAGATCCTTGACCTGTTGCTCCAGCGTGAGTGTTTTGGATTGCTCGTCGCTCCAGAGTTTTCCCAAAAACGCGGCCGCGCCCCCCGCCGCGAGGACAAGAACAGCCAGGAGCACGATCGCGATGGTTTTGCCCCGGCCGGGTTTGCCGTAGCCGTATTCTTCGAGTGCCTTGTTGGGATCGTATGCTTCGCTCATAAGATACTGGTAAACGCCTTTTGCCGTATTTCTATAAGAAGGACTACGATTTTGGGCGGGGTGTTTTTTCAAAAAATCGCGGGAACGGCGATGTTCTCAAGCGCAAAACCCTTGCCTTGGTCCGGCATTTGCCCTATCTCGGGCGATCATGCTCGCTGTTGTTGTCACCCTCGTCGCCCACGCCGCCAAACTGGAGGAAATGATCGCCGCCCTCGAGGGCAACCGTATTCATTCCCGGGACGAACCGGGTTGCCTCAAGTGGGAGTGGTCGCAGCATATCGAGGACCCGACGAAGTTCGCCATCTACGAACTGTACACAGATCGCGAGGCTTTCGCCGCGCACAAGGCCAGCGAACATTTCGCGGCCTGGGCCGAAGCGAGCGCTCCCTGCATCCGGGAAAAAATCTCGGGCCAGTATGAGGTCAAAGGCCCTGACATGCGCTGAAGCGTCCGTCTTTTCGCCTTTCCCCTGCGGTTCGCTCAGGCGGCGTCGGTGAAGGTGTAATCGACGCCGAGGTGTTTCGAGATCACGGAGAAAAGTTCGTGCGAGCGGAACGGTTTGGCGACGAAATCGGCGCAGCCCGCCTCGATCGCGCTGAGCCGCGCCTGTTCGAGGGCGTAGGCGGTGAGGGAGACGATCACGGTGTCGCTCTCCGTCGTGGCCAGATTTTTGATCTCGCGGGTCGCTTCGGATCCCTTTTTGACCGGCATGTCTTCGTCCATGAGAATGAGGTGTGGCTTCCACTCGCTCCATTTTTCGATCGCTTCCTGACCGTTCGTGGCTTCCGCGAGGACAAACCCGGCTTTGCCGAGGATGCGCTTGAGCAAGAGGCGGTTGGTGGGCTGGTCTTCGGCGATGAGGATGCGGACCTCCTGATGCGCGGAGGTGAAGCCGTTGATGCGCTGGGCGGTCTTCTCATCCAGGGTGATGCCGTGGTGAGCCGCGTCCGCCTTGGCCGGAGCGACTTCCTCGCAGGCGATGGTGAAGCGGAAGGTGGTGCCTTCTCCGAAGACGGACTCGACGGTGATGTCGCCGCCCATCAGTTGCACGAAACTTTTTGCGATGGGGAGACCGAGGCCGGTGCCTTCGGAGGAGCGGCGCCCGCTCTCGGTCTGGGAAAACCGTTCGAAGAGCTTGCCGATTTCGTCGGCGTGAATGCCGCGTCCGGTATCGCGGATTTCAAATTCGAGCCGGATGTCGCGGCGGAAACGTCCCTCGACCATCTTGCCGGGGCTGAGTTCGGTCGCGGAGAGGGACACGCTGACGCCGCCCTGGGCGGTGAATTTGATGGCGTTCCCGATGAGGTTGATGAGGATCTGGCGCAGTTTGCTGCGGTCGGTCGTGATCTCGGCGGGGAGGGGGGAGCGGGCCGAAAAATGAAAGGCGATGCGGTTCGTCGCGGCTTTCATCGCGAGCATCTCGTAGACCGATTTGAGGAGGGGAGTCAGTTCGAAGGTCTCTTCGTGCAGCTCCATCTTGCCGGCCTCGATTTTGGAAAGATCGAGGATTTCGTTGATGACGTCGAGGAGATGTTCCCCGCTGTTGTTGATGATGTCGAGGGTTTCGCGTTGTTTGGGGTTGAGCGTCTTGTCCTCGCCGAGGATCTCGGAAAAGCCGATGATGGCGTTGAGGGGAGTGCGCAGCTCGTGGGTCATCTTGGCGAGGAAGTCGCTCTTGGCGCGGTTGGCGACTTCGGCGAGGTGGCGGGCTTCGACAAGGTGGTTGCGATATTTTTCTTCGATCGCGGCGGTGTTGATGTGGGCGATGGAGATGCCGAATTGTCCCGTGAGGGTTTCGAGCAGCTTGATGTCTTCTTCCGACCACGGGGCGCTGGCGCCGACCCGGAGGAGGAGAACCAGTCCGTTGGGCACTTCTCGGAAACTGGTCTTGGCGGCGAGGAGGGTGATGGGTTCGTCGTCGGGAAAGGGGGCCTTGATCGAGTCCGGGATGGACTTGGCGAGGGAAACGACGGAATCCGACCGCAGGATGTGTTGGGCGAGAGGGTCGGTGATCGCGAGGCTGGGCTTGCCTTCCTCCGGTCCTCGGCCGAAGCGGCTGCAGTAGCCGATCTGTTTCAGGGTGTCGCGGGAGATGCCGTCCTCGTCCTCGACCGGGACGAGCCGCTGGACGAGACAGTGGGTCGCGCCGAATTGCTCGGTGATGTGATGGAGGGCGTCGCTGAGAATCTGGTCCTTGCGCATCCCGCTGGAGAATTCCTTGGTGGTGCGTTCGAGCAACATGCGGTTCTGCAGTTGGCGGGCGAGGGCGGCCTCGGCTTTGTCGCGCTGGGCGGTCAGCATTTCCTCGTGGCGGTTCATCTGCCGGACCCGGGATTGGATCGAAAAGCGGATCACGAGAACGATGAGACTGACGACGGCGAGCAGTCCGAGAGTCTCGGCCCACCAGGTCCGCCACCAGGGCGGGCGGATCAGCAGGCGCACTTTCGCGGTGATGTCGGGCCACTCGCGTCCGTCGAGAGAACCCTGCACTTTGAAAAGATATTTTCCGGCGGGGAGATTCGCATAGACCGCCTTGTGCTCTTCCCCGGCGGTCTGCCATTCGTATTCGTAGCCCTCCAGCAGGTAACGGAAGTGGCTCCTGTCGGGGAGTTGGTGATCGAGGTTGGCGAAGCGAAAGGCGAAACGGATCCGCTGATCGTAGGGGAGGCGGATCTCGTCGGTCTCGGCGAGTTCGCGTTCGAGGATGCCGCCCTCGCGGGGAGCGACCGGTTCGCCGAAATATTCGAAGCTGGTGAGGATGGGATTGGGCGGGCGGGGGAGCGCGGGGAGATGGGCGGGATCGACGATGTTGAGCCCGTCGAGACCGCCGAAGTAGAGTTTGCCAGCCGCGTCGCGGACGACCGCGTCGATTGAAAATCCCTCGGTCTGGAGCCCGTCGTCGCCGGAGAACACGCGGAACTCGCTCTGCATGGAATTGAGCCGCGCGATCCCGGTGTGGGTGGCCACCCAGAGGAAATGGTTCTCGTCCTTGATCAGGGAGACGACCTTGTCATCGGGCAGTCCGTTGACGGCCTGGTTGAAGTTGGTCATCTCGCCGGTGCGGGTGTTGAAACGGTCGAGACCCGCGTCGAGGGTGCCGATCCAGACGATGCCGTTGTTGTCAGGCAGCAGGGTGGTGAAGCGCTCGCTGGTGGTTTTCCCGGCCCGGGGAAAGGCGGCGGCGAAGGGCACCAGCGCGGTCGCGTCTTTCCGCAGCAGGTAGATCCGCGAAGGGGTGGAAATCCAGAGATCGCCCGAGGGATCTTCCCGGATCGTCTGAATGAAATCGGCCGACCCGCCCGCGTCGGTTCCCTCGTCCGCGAGGATGCGGGTGAAGCGGGGGGACGCGGGCTCCCACTGCCAGAGACCCCCGCCATGGGTCCCGGCGAAAATCCGTCCGCGGCTGTCCTGAAACACGGTGGAGACATTGTCGTGCCCGAGGGAGGCGGGGTTTCCCGGCTCGTGCCGGAAAACGGTGACCGCGCCGTCGTGGTCGTGGCGGAGAAGACCCTCGCCGCGGGTGGCGAGCCAGAGCCGCCCCTTGTCGTCCTTCATGACCCTGTTGATATTGGGAGCCGACCCTGTTGCCGACGGAGATTCGTCGGAAGCCGGACCCGTCGCCAGGGCGGCTGGAATTCCGGCGTAGGCGGCGGTTCCGGCATCCCAGCGGGCGAGTCCCCGCTCGGTCCCGATCCAGATGCCGTCGCCGTCGCTGTGGCCGAGGGACTGGACTGCCGGGTGCGGCAGACCGATTTTTTTCCCGGGATGAAAACGCAGGTGGGCGAACCATTGGCGATCGAGGGGGAAACGGCTCGCGCCGCCTCCGTAGGTCGCGATCCAGAGGATGCGGGAGCGATCTTCGAAAATCGCCGAGATCTGATTGTCGGCGAGGCTGTCGGCGTGGCGGGGGTTGTTGGTGAAATACAGGAAGGTGTCGTTGTCCCGGTCGAGGAGGGCCAGCCCGTTCCTCGTTCCGACCCAGAGATCGAAGTTGGAGTCGACGAAGAGCGAGGTGATGTGTTTTTCCCGGATCGGGAAGGGGACGGGATTCCGGGCGCTCCCGGCGGAGTAGGTGTAGACCCCGTTCCCGTCAGTCCCGATCCAGATGCGGTTCCTGGCATCGCGGGCCACGGCGGTGACCGGCACGGTGGTCGACCAGAATTTTTGGAAAGTGTTTTCCTGGCTCTTCCAGTGGTAGAGATCGCCGGCGACCGTTCCCACCCAGACTTCCTCCTGGCCCAGGATGGTGATCGAGGCGATGCGACTGCTCCCGAGCGGCCCCGCGACGGCGGTGATTTCCCCGGTGGCGAGGTGAAGGAGACGGAGCCCCGCATCGGTCCCGATCCAGAGAAAGCGGTCTTCGGAAATGGCGAGATCCACAATGGAATCGTCGACCGGGCCGGTCGTCAGCGGGATGGTCTTGCCGGTGTCTGGATGAAATTGGAGCAGTCCCCGGGAAGATGTTCCGATCCAGAGCACGCCTTTTTTTCCGCGGGTGGTGGCGATGGCGCTGATCCGGTCGCCACCGGGGCTGCCGTTGCGACCGGGAGGGTGCGGATAGTGGATCGTCTCCCAACCGTCGAACCGACTCAGTCCTCGATGGGTCGCGAGCCAGACGGAACCGCTCGTATCCTGGACGATGTCCCGCACCAGATCCGATTTGAGTCCCCGGGCGGTGGTGGTAGAGAGTGAGGTGAAACGGATGTGGTTCTCCCGGGGCGATTGAGCGGCCGCGGGATGACCGAAACCGATCCATGCCACCCACAGAAGCAGAGCGGAAGGCCGAAAGGAAGATCGCCAACGGTTCGCCATCACATCGCTATGTTCCAAGGAATTACAGAAAAGTAAAAATTATTGAATTAATTAAAATCAGTATGAGTTGAATACTAGAGGAAAAATATTCCTATTCAAGGAATATGCCGTGGGATTTTGAATGGAACGGGCGACTGCGGAAAACCGCCCCTGATCGCAGCGGTCAGCGCTTTTCTGCGCCATCCGTGTCGCTGACTTCTTCGATGCTCCCGGAGGCTTTGAGCCGGGTGACGAGGGCTTCGATGGCGAGACCGCGTTTTTCCTGCAAAAACTGGTCGCGCAGTCCGGGGATCTCGGAGCGCGGGATCGGTGCCGGGTCCTTGCGGTCCGTCACCTGGAAGAGGTGAAAGCCGTAGTGGGTCGCGACGATGGGACTGATTTCCCCCACTTCCATGGAAAAGGTGATCGCCTCGATCTCGGGCATGGTCTCGCCCTGTTTCATGAAGCCGAGATCGATTTCGCGATCCTCGTCGCTCCCGTGCTCACGGGCGGCGAGCGCGAAGTCTTTTCCGGCGAGGAGTTCCCGCCGGAGCTCGCGCAGGGCGATGTAGGCTTCGCGGGCGGCTTCGTGGCTGGACGGTTCGATGAAAATCTGGCTGACGCGGACCTGTTCGGATTGCATGTAGCGGGAGAGGTTCGCCTGATAGTAGGCTTCCAGTTCCTCTTCCGAGGGATTGGTGGGCAGATCCAGTTCGGCCTCGAAGAGCCGGTCCACGATCATGTTGCTTTTGAGCTTTTCGAGGATGAGACGCCGGTCCCCGGGGTTGAAGCCGGTGTTGTCGTAGAATTTCTGCTCGTCGCCGTGTTCGGCTTTGACTTCTTCGAAGCGAGCAGCGACCGCCTCGTCGGAGACCTCGCCGTAGCGCCGGACGGATTCCTGTTCGAGGAGGGTGCGGTGGATAACGTTGTCCCGCGCGTAGTCCCGGAACTCCGCGTCGCGGTCACAGCAGACGACTTCGCCCAGGCTCTGGTAGTGTTCCTTGATCGATTCGAACTCGTCTTCGAAAACTTCGTCCGCGATACGTTCGCCGTTGATGATGAAAGCCATTTACGAAGGTGGCGCAGATTGCGGTTTCCCGCAAACGGCGACAAGCGCAATCCGCGGGAAACCGATCTCGCGCCGTGAGATCCCCGCGTCGCGGGAATGGGGGCGGGATACGGTGACGAAGCTGTGACAATTTGAGAGCGGCGGTCGTCCGGCAAGAGGCGATCTTGCTGCGGGGAGAAACCTCCGATGAGAGGTCTTTCCCCAACGCTCTCCCCGGGCGATGTTATCATGAAAATTACCTTTGTCACCGATACCTATTCTCCGCAGGCCAACGGAGTGGCCACCACCCTGGAGAGACTCGTCAACGGCTTGCGGGACCGGGGGCACGCGGTGGATGTGGTGCGTCCCGCCGTTCTCGCCTGCGACGAGGAAGGTCTGGAGGTGCCCTCCTTCGGATTGCCGGGATACCGCGAGGTGCGTTTTGGGTTTCCGATGAGAATGGTGCTGCAGGCCCGCTGGAGCAAAAACCGCCCCGATGTCATTTATGTGGCGACGGAGACTCCCCTCGGAGCCTCGGCCATTTCGGCGGCGCGGGCGCTCGGGATTCCGGCCGCTTCGGGATTCCATACCAATTTCCAGCAGTATGTCGCGCACTACCGGCTGCCGCTTCTTGAAAAAGCGACGATGTCCTATTTGCGGCGTGTCCACAATCGCTCGGTCTGCACGTTTGTTCCCTCCCACGATGTCATCGATCAACTCGACGCGCGGGGATTTGAAAATTTGCAACTCCTCCCCAAAGGGGTCGATACCCGGCTTTTCCATCCGAAGAAGCGCTCCCTGACACTCCGGCAGAGCTGGGGAGTCGGCAGCGGCGGACTCGTCGGGATCTATGTGGGGCGCATCGCGGCGGAGAAAAATCTTCCGCTGGTCATTGAGGCCTTTCGGGAAATCCAGAAAAAAATCCCCGATTTCAAAGGGGTCTTTGTCGGAGATGGTCCCCGCCTCGAGGAAATGAAGCGCGAACACCCCGACTTCATTTACACCGGGGTGCTGCGGGGTGAGGCGCTGGCAGAGCATTATGCCTCGGCGGATATGTTCCTCTTTCCCAGCATCACCGAGACCTTCGGCAATGTGACGCTCGAGGCCATGTCCAGTGGCCTCGCCGTGATCGCCTACGACTATGCGGCCGCCCGACAGCATATCCGGCACGGGATCAACGGGTTTGTCGCTCCCTTTGACGAGAGGGAGAAGTACCTCGCTCTCTCGGTGGAGGCGGCCCGGCACGACCTGACAACAATCCGCGAAGAAGCCCGCGCCTCGGCCCGCAAAGTGCGCTGGAAAAAGGTCGTGAAACGCTTCGAAACCCAGCTCAGTGGATTGGCGGCCCGTCTCCCCTTCGGTGAGGAACCGGCGGAAGAGGGGCATGCCGCTTCCGAGGTCAATTGAACTGATGATTCGACTTGTTCCGCGATGAAAAGCTACGACTACCACAGCATATTCCTCTCCGACATTCACCTCGGAACAAAAGATTCCAAGGCCGACGAGGTCATCGCATTCCTCAAAGCAACGACCTGCCGGAAACTCATTCTCAATGGCGACATCGTGGACGGCTGGGCTCTGCGCAGCGGAGGCCGCTGGCTGCCTTCGCATACGAAGTTTATCCGGACCGTTCTGAAAAAAATGGAGAAACAGGGGACCGAGGTGATCTATCTGAGGGGGAATCACGATGACATTCTGGATCGTTTCCTGCCGGTGGCCTTCGGGGGATTGAGCATTGTTGATGAATACATCCACAAAACGCCCCGGGGAGATTACCTCGTCATACACGGGGACGGATTTGATTCGGTCACGACGAGCCACCGATGGGTGGCGATGGCCGGTGCCAAGGGATACGAAATCCTCCTCGGGATCAACCGACTCTACAATCGCTGGCGCGCCTTTCGGGGAGAGGAATATTTTTCGCTCAGCAAAACGGTCAAATCGAAGGTCAAATCCGCCGTCAGTTTTGTGGATCGCTACGAGGATCAGTTGCAGGAGCTGGCGCGGGTGCGGGAATGTCGCGGCATCATTTGCGGGCACATCCACACGCCCGCCGACAAAGTGCTCGACAGCGGGATCCACTACTTGAACTCGGGGGATTGGGTCGAATCGCTCACGGCCATCGTCGAAACATCGCCCGGTGATTTCGAGCTGATCCACTTTCGCGATTTCATGGATCGCCAGGAAACCAAACCGCTCCTGGCCCGTCGCGAGATCGATTTCATCGAAACGAAAGAGCCTCGGGAGATCGCTCGGGTGTGATCCGGGTGATGCGACGGAACCCACTGTGGGACCGGGATTCGAGCAACGATTTGGTACTTTTTGTAATCTGTGATAACTGAGCTAATATTTCATCATGACGGAAGACGTTCATATATTGGGTAGTTTTGGAAACGCACTTCGAGAAGCCCGGCATGCCGTTCTGCGTATGGCCAGCATCGCCGAGCAGAATCTTGAATATTCCGTGCGCGGTCTGCTCACGCGAAACACCGATCTGTGCAACGAGGCGATCGCCGAAGAGGATGAAGTGAACCACTTGGAGCGTCTCATCGACGCCGACTCCTTCGAAATACTGATTCGCTTCAACCCCGTTGCCGGAGACCTGCGCGAAGTTATCGCCGGGATGAAAGTGGCCAACAATATCGAGCGCATCTCGGACGAAGCGAAAAACATCGCCCGGCGGGCCCGCAAGGTTCTGAAGCATCCCGAGATCCCCGAAACAGTGCTGATCGAACCGGTCTATGAAAAAGCGGTGAGCCTTTTTCGCGACGCGATGAAGGCCTATGCCGAAGGCAACACCGAACTCGCGATGTCCCTCTATGCTCGCGACCGCGATCTCGACGAAGCGCATAACGACGTCATCCGGGAACTCTCCAAGGGCATGGACAAGGAGTCGGGACGGGTCAAACAAATGCTGCACCTCATTTTCATGGTCCGCAGCCTCGAACGGGTCGGGGACCACGCCGTCAATATCGGCGAGGACGCCGTCTTCCTGGCCGATGCGGAGGATATCCGCCACCTCGGCCACAAAGAGGAGGCGAAACGGCGCAAGAAACATCCGGATTCGGCGGACGGGGAGTCCGGCCCGTCGGCCTGAGCCCCGCGTCGGAGGTTTTTTTCGACGGCGTTTTTTTCGACGGCGTTCTCTCCGGACGCCTTGCGACGACTGCGTTCCCTTCGGATGCTTTGCGACGGGTTCCTTCCGGACGCTTTGCGTTTCGCCAGATCCGAATAAACCCGAAAACAAAACAGGGTTGGGCGAGATGCCCAACCCTGTCCGATGAAAAGGGGGAATCCGGAAAAACCGGGGATCAACGCTTCGAGAACTGGAAGCGCTTCCGGGCCTTGGGTTGGCCGGGCTTCTTGCGTTCTTTCTTGCGGGGATCGCGGGTGAGGAGATCGTCTTCGCGCAGGACTTCGCGGAGATCCGGATTGGTCTTGAGCAGGGCGCGGGCGATGCCGAGTTGGATCGCTCCGATCTGTCCGCTGACACCACCGCCGGCCGCGCTGATGTTCGCATCATACTGATTGGTCACGTTGGCGGCCTGGAAGGGATGCAGCACCTGGTTCTGCAGGGAGAGGGTGCCGAAGTAGTCTTCGAAAGCGCGCTTGTTGATCGTGATCTGGCCGGTCCCGGGAACGAGGGTGACCCGGGCGGAGGCGGTCTTGCGGCGACCGGTGGCGGAGAAGGATTCGCTCATGATAGCAGAGAAGAGATGGGGGAGAGGGGGAATCAGAGTTCGTAGGCCTGCACTTGCTGGGCGTCGTGGGGATGCTCGGCACCCGCGTAGATTTTGAGCTTTTTGAAAATCCGGCGACCGAGGCGGTTGTGGGGAATCATCCCGCGAACGGCGCGTTCGACGAGAAGTTCGGGACGGCGGGAACGCACCTTGGCGACCGTTTCGCGCTTCTGACCGCCGACGTAGCCCGAGTAGCTGGTGTAAATCTTGTCTTCTTCCTTGTTGCCGGTGAGGCGCACTTTCTCCGCGTTGATGATGACCACGTAATCACCGCAATCGACATGGGAGGTGAAAATCGGCTTTCCTTTCCCGCGAAGGAGGTTGGCAGCGGCGACGGCGACGGCACCAAGGACCTGGCCATCGGCGTCGATGACGTGCCACTGGCGTTCAATTTCTTCAGCTTTGGCAGAAAAGGTTTTCATTTTCCGGGATCAATAGGCCCTCCGCAACAGTGGAAACGGACGCAGTTCATCCCGTTTGAAAATGGGCTCCTGTGGCGGAAGGGACGGGAATCTATGCGGTTTGCCGCCGGTGTCAAGTGTCGGAAGGGATGAAATCACGAGCGAGGGACAAGAATCGTAGGGACAGGTGCGATAGCCTGTCCCTCCCCGCCGAAAATTCCCCGATGTCGGGTCTTCACCCGCAAACAGTCTGTCTGTAAATTTTGCGATCCTCCCGTCAAGGCAGGGCGCGTTGTCCCCAACGCGCCGCCGAAGAGCCGAAGGACGTCCGAACGACGGCTTGGGGGCAAGCCGCCCAGCCTCGACGGGCAGCACCCAGCAAATAGCCTGTCCCTCTCCGTTCGCCGGGAGCCGTCGCGGCGGGTTCGCACCCGAAAGGGCCGGGACGCTACAAAAATGCGGAGTTTTTCTATTAATTATTGTAAATATTTCAGATTCCCTTATTATTATGACATGTCCACTGGCCATACTGGATTGCATTTTTGTCAGACCGATTCGCC
>CAYLJC010000024.1:0-13242 GCA_964383345.1 uncultured Akkermansia sp.
ATCCATTTCGACCCCTGGTGGAATCCCGCCCTCGAATCCCAGGCGACGGACCGGGCCTACCGCATCGGGCAGAAAAATCCCGTGTTTGTCTACAAGCTCATCACCGCCGGGACGATAGAGGAAAAGATCCTCATGCTGCAGCAGAAAAAGCGGGCGCTGTTCGAAGGAATTCTCGAGGGAACACCGCAAAAACTGTCTTTCTCCGAAGGCGAACTCGATGATCTCCTCGCGCCGATGAAGTGAATTGTCGGATCAGTAGATCAGGCCGGGGATCTTGCCGTGGGCGATGAGGCGGCCTTTTTGCTGGCTCAGCTCGAAGATATCCACCCCGCATCCGGTGAGCCCTTTGACCGATTTGCCGCGGGCACCGAAGATGTAGTGTTTGTCCGTTTCCGCGTTGTAGCCCATGTAGAGCATCACATGAGAGACGCGATGGCCCGAGTTGTAGGTGCCGCCCCAAAAGATGAGATCGCCGGGAGAGAGTTTTTTAAACAATTTCTTGTAGGCCGATTTCCCGTAGACGTCGTCTAGGGTTTTGTTCTTCTTGAGCCAGGCGTACTGATCGTAAGATGTGCGGGGGACGTCTTTGACGCCGATTTTTTTGAGCAAATACTGGATCGTGGCGGAGCAATCGAGCCCGCCCGAATCAGGATTTGCCGCCCCGAAGATGTAGGTGAGTCTTTTCTCAGCAAGGGCGTGGGCCTCGGCCCGGAGACGATCCAGGGTGGGGCCGTCGAGCGCTTCCTTCTTTTCTTCCCCATCGTTTCCGACGTCGGTCGGTTCCGGCGGGCTGTCGGCGCTGTCCGCCTGCTTCGGTTTCTCCGGAGAGGAAAGAGGCTCCTCCTCCGGCTTCGGTTCCGGAGGGAGGTTCGCTTTGTCGTTTTTCGAGAGCGGGCCGACGGATTCGAGGGAAGCTGCCTCCTCCAGCGGGGATTCTGCAACCGCGGGCGGAACGGGAGTCGGATCGGGGGCGGGAAGCGAGAGATCCACGGCAGAAAGATGCTCCGGGATGGGCGGCGGCGGGATCCGCACTGAAACCGTCTTGCTTTTCATCCCGTCCATCCCGGCGCGCACGTTTTGTTTGATCGGCACGATGGGGCGGAACGAACGGACCCGGGGTTTCGGGTCCGCTTGAACCTCGACAAACCCTCCGCCCGCGACAACGAGGGCGGCGAGAAACGCAAAAGCTCTTGGAAATGGCATAGTCATAAATTTAAGATTAATTTATAAAAAAGAAAGTTTAAATATCTAAAATTTGTTCAATTTTTTATAAATTTGCACGCCGATTCTTTGCACTGCAAAGGGCGGGGTGGGCGAGCGGCGATCATCGGGGCCGGTGGAACGGGTCATCCCCGCTCCGCAAACCGCTCCGGATCGTTCTCCGCCACGGGCCGAACCGCCCGCGTCTGATGGGAACCGCCCTCTACGGAGCCGTAGGCAGGGTGGTGTGGGACCTGCGGCTGGCTGAGTCGTTACTCAGTCAGTCGCGGGGACCCGATTCGCTGTCGTGGCCGGATGGAAGTTCGTCTCCGGGATCAGGGGGGCATGAAGGAACGAGATCAAGAATGTGCTCGAACTCCTTCAAATCGGCTCGCTCCGCCCGCTGCCTCAAATAATCCACGGTATTCAGGGCCGCTAGCTTCTCAGCGGCAGCGGAAATGAGAAACTGATTCATCGAATACCCATCTTTCGTTGCCAGTTTTTTGATGGCACGATGAAGGGATTCGGGAACGCGGATGGACATGGTGGCCATAGGTCAAATCATGGTTAAAGCTTGAGCAGGGGTGACGGCGCGAATACCGAGAGTATCGGAGCCACGGGAATTCTTGAGATTCTGAGTGATGATGAAAGGAGCGCCTGCTGCCAGAGCCAGCTAGCAAAACAACGCGCTTGTCGTCGCTTCTCCCGCCTTCTCGGGCGCAAGGTCAGGCGTTTCCCCGGAGTCAGGGTGCCAACAGTTTGCGCAGCGCCTCCACCGTCGGGGTGATGTCGGCTCCGAGGCCTTCTTCGCGGTGGATGATCCCGCCGTTGGCGTCGAATACGGCGATGAGGTTGGAGTGGGCGAAGGCATCCTGCACTTCCTGGAATCGGAAATCCAAGGCCACGGCCAGCTCCCGGGCGATCTCGGTCGGCGCGGTGAGGAAGGTCCAGCGCGACGGGTCCATTTTCAGGGAGGCCATTTTTTTGCTCATTGCCTCGGGGGTGTCGTGCTGCGGATCGATGGAGAAGAAGGTGAATCCGACCTTGGCGGCGTCTGGGCCGAGCGCTCTCTCGATCCGCTGCATGTCCGCGAAGATCCGGGGGCAGGAGTATTCGCAACGGGTGAAACCCAGGGTGACAACGCGGGGTTTTCCGCGAAGTTGTTCGAGGGTGATGGCTTCTCCATCCTGGGTCTGCCAGGCTCCCGGCAGTTCGTAGATCGTGGAAAAACTCCCCGAGGGTGTCGGCGGTTCTTCCGGCACAACGGAACGGGCTCCGCGAAAGCCGAGGCTGCCCACGGAGTAGCTGCCCTTGAGGCTGGTGCGGAAGGCGTAACGCATGAAGGCCGCGTAATTGCTCACGTCCGAAGCAAAGAGGGATTCGCCGCCGCAGAAGAGCCGCCGCTCGAGGGCACCGTCGCCGCGCGAATCCCCCACGACCATGCTTGAGTTGAAGTCCCCGACCCATTCCCAGACAAGGCCGTGAAGGCCGCGGACCCCGTAGACGTTCGGCTCGGCCGCGGCGGCCGTCGGGAGAATTCCTCCGGACGGCCGGGAATACCATTCGAGGAGTTTTTTCAGGAATTCCGGGTCCTTGCTTGCGTCGGGACGGGTCGCGTCGGCGAGACCGACAAATTCCCATTCGTCCTGGGTCGGAAGCCGTTTTCCGTGCGCTTCACACCAGGCCTTGGCGGCGAACCAGGAAACGTTGGTGACGGGCGCGTCAAGCACCGTCACGTCGCCGGGATCGAGGTCTCCCCGCCAATGCGAGAGATAGTTCGCATCGGCCCGGGCCGGCTCGACTTTGGACCGCCGCCACTCGGGATGTTCCTTCACAAAGGCGAGGAAATCGCGGTTCGTGACCAGGGCCTCGTCGATGAAAAAGGGAGCGACTTCGCGGGGCTGCGCCTCCAGCGAGTAGAGGGGGGTGTAGCGCCCGCCGGGGATGGAGACCATTCCGGCGGGAGGCTCCGCCGGATCGGCCGAGATCACCACTGACGCGAATCCACCGAAGAGAAGGGCGAGCCAGGAAAGGCGGGCGGGGAGGCGGGAATCGGAGGAGGTTTTCATCGGGAGAAGGGAGAGCGGAGTTGGCAGAAGAGGCTCACTGGCCTCCGCCCACGGGAGGCGGGGCGGGCAGGGCGCGGACTTCCTTGACCATGTCCGGCAGGACTTCGGTGCCGTTGTTGCTCCAATTGTTGTAGACGTAGGTGAGCACGTTGGCGACCTGTTCGTCGTCGAGGCCAAGTTGCGGCATGATGCTGTTGTAGACCTGTCCGTTGACGGTGATCTCACCCTCCAGGCCGTGGATCACCGTGGAGATGGCGCGGTTCACGTCGGCGTTGAGGTAGTCAGACTCGGCGAGCGGAGGGAAGGCCTGGATGATGCCCTGGCCCTCGGGCTGGTGACAGGCCATGCAGACCTGGGTGTAAATCATCTTGCCGCGCTCGATGCGCTCGGCCTTGTTCGCCGCGGGCACCATTTCGCTGGAGGCTTGCGGGATGGTCTGGATCGTCGCGCCTTCGAGCATGTAGACGCGATCATACTGTTTGCCGGAATAAGTCAGCAGATCCTCGTCGCCCGTTACATTGATCGTGGCGATGGCCCCTTTGTTGAAGGCGCGGAAGATGGAGTGGTCGACGAGAATGATGTTTCCCGGCACGTTCAGTTCGAACTCGGTGATGGCGGCGCCTCCCGCCGGGATCAGGGTCGTCTGCACATGGTTCTGGTTCGGACGGATGCCACCCTCGCCGTAGACGGTGTCAAAAATCTCGCCGATGGCGTGGAAAGAGGAGACGAGGTTCGGTCCCCCGTTGCCGACAAAAAGGCGCACCGTCTCGCCGACCTTGGCGTCGATCGCGTTGTCTCCCGACACCGCCCCGACGGCGCCGTTGAAAACGACGTAATCGGGAATTTCGGTGAGGGCTTTCTCCATGCTGAAGGGCTGCAGCCCTCCTTCGCCGTAGGCCCCCTTGGTGTAAAATTCGGATTGCATCAGGTAGAACTCCTTGTCGACCTTGGGAAGGCCGCCGATGGGTTCGACGAGGATGAGACCGTACATCCCGTTGGCGATATGCATGCCGACGGGGGCGGTGGCGCAATGGTAGACAAAGAGTCCGGGATTGAGGGCCTTGAAGGAGAAGACGGAAACATGTCCCGGAGTGGTGAAGGAGGCCTCCGCCCCGCCGCCCGGCCCGGTCACGGCGTGCAGGTCGATGTTGTGGGGCATCTTGCTGTCGGGGTGGTTCATGAGGTGGAACTCGACCTCGTCATTTTGACGAATCCGCATGAATTTACCCGGCACGCTGCCGCCGAAGGTCCAGAAGGTGTAGTCCACGCCGTCGGCGAGGCGCTTCACCACCTCCACGACCTCGAGTTTGATCGTCACCTTGGTGGGATGGTCGCGCGTGATCGGAGGGGGCACGTGCGGAGCGTCGGTCAGGATCGCCTCCTCGTGTCCCGAGACGGGTTTGTCGGGCTGTCGGGTCGCGGGGGTGTACACTTCATAGGGGTGGACCGTGAGCGGAGCGGCGGCGGCCGATGGCGGGGCCGAAGCGACGGGCGACGCGGCGCTCTCCGATGTCGGAGCCGGGGCGTTGGCGGCCAGAGTTTCGACTTCCTCTACAAAACTCTCTTGGGACATTTTCTCATTGGGACTGAGTTCGCGTTGTTCACATTGAACGAGGAGCAAGGCGAGGGCGGGGAGAAAGAGGCGAGGCAAAGAGACCATGCGTTTGTTGGGATGCAGTGTTCTGTTATAAAAAGCGGGGAGTGTCATAGACGAGGGACCATAGCGGAGAATTGCGATTTTTTCACGGTTCTTTGTCACGATTTTGCGATTTGTTTTTCTTTTTGGTTCCGGAAAATGGTTCCGGAAAATATCCGCGGGGAAAACAGGGAAGAAGGTCCGTCTTCGCAACGGGTGGATTTCAATCAGGAACTTTTCAGTCGGATTTCAGGCAGGAGCTGTGTGAAAAGGACGGAGTGACCCGACCGAAGCCGCTTCGGCTTCGGCGACGGAGGTTTCGTAGAAAGTCCCGATGTCGCCTCCCGCTCCGGCGGCGTTGAAGGCGATGGCGCTGCGGGGATGGAGATTGTGAAGGCCGGTGATGAGGTAGGGGAGATCAAAACCCCATCGCAATCCGGCCCGCAAGGGTTCGATCACTTCGGCGACACACTGGAGCACGGGGGGCAGGCAGTATTTCGGGTTGTCAAGAAAGCCGAGGAGGAGTTCCATGGGACAGTTGCCGGCCCCGCGCCCGAGTCCGCCCATCGTCGCGTCGAGCCAGCTCGCACCTGCGGCACGGGCTTCCATCGTGTTTGCGAAGGCGAGCTGCAGGTTGTTGTGGGCGTGGATCCCCACCTCGATTCCGGCGGAGGAAACGGCCGCGAGATACTTTTCGACAAGCCGACGGGTCTCGGGCATGTGGAGCGCGCCGAAACTGTCCACGACGTAGACGGCGTCGGCCCCGGATGCGGCGAGAAGCGGAAGCGCCGTATCGAGTTCGGCATCGTCGAGGGTGGTGACGGCCATGAGGTTGAGAGTGGTCTCGTAGCCTTTGTCGTTGGCGTCCTGTACCATCTCGAGGGCGAGGGGGATCTGATGCCGGTAGCAGGCGACCCGGACCAGATCGACAACACTCCCGGTCTTTTTCGGAATGTCCTCGCGGAAGTCGCATTTTCCGGCGTCGGCCATGACCGAGAGTTTCGGGCCGTCGCCCCGCTCTCCGACGACACGCCGGATATCCTCTTCGAGGCAGTATTTCCAACAGCCGTTTTGCCCGGTCGCGATGTCCTTGCGCGAGGCGCGATAGCCGATTTCCATATAATCGATCCCGGCCGCAGCGCAGGCGGCGTAAACCGCCGTGACGACCTCGTTTTCGAAATGATGGGCATTCATCAGGCCGCCGTCGCGAATCGTGCAGTCAAGCACATGGAGGGCGGGAGCCTCCGGCGGGGACGCTTCCCGGGCGGGCGGTTCGGCGGGAAGCAGGTCGTTGTCATGGATCGATTTCACGGAAAGAGTGGCCGGTGGCCGGTGTGGGTTTGGCAGGGTCGGGAAGAGCGGAAAATTTTTCGGTGGGAAAATTCACTCCAAGCCGAGCTTTCTCATCTTGGGAGAGATTACGACGCGGCAGTATCCGTAGTCCGGATGGTTGCGATAAAAATCCTGGTGGTTTTCTTCGGCGAGCCAGAAGACATCCGCCTCCCGGATTTCGGTGACCACCGGAGCGGAAAATTTGCCCGATGCGTCGAGGGCGCGTTTGGATCGTTCCGCGAGTTTTTTCTGTTCGGGGCCATGGGTGAAGACAACCGAACGATATTGCGGTCCCCGGTCCTCTCCTTGCCGGTCCCAGGAGGTCGGGTCGTGTGCCTGCCAGAAGACATCGAGGAGTTCCTCGTAGCCGATCCGCTCGGGATCGTAGGTGATGCGGACGACTTCGACATGGCCGGTGTCTTTCCGAGAAACCTGTTCGTGGGTCGGCTTCTCGACATGGCCGCCCATGTACCCCGACTGCACGTCGATGACACCTTCGAGCCGTTCCATGATCGCCTCGGTACACCAGAAGCACCCGCCTCCGAAGGTGGCGAGGGCGCGGGGGCTCGCGGACTCGTCCGTCGTTTCCGCTTTGGTTGCGGGATCACCTCCTCCCGAGCCTCCGTCCCGGGTCGCGGCGGGGGTTTCACCGGCGGCGGGCCAGGAAATCAGCACAGCGAAGATCGACGGGAGGACGGACAGGGATGGTCTGGTCGGGATCATGGTGAAGACGGTGGAAAGAGTGGAAGGGGTACGGATCACGGAGTCGGTGGTTCGGGCGGGGTGCGCACGTCGATGAGGAGCGAATCGACCGGGACGAGATGCCGGTAGGCGAAGGCCTGCATCATGTCCTCGGCGGGTACGGCGGCGACAACAACGGTCTTGCCCTCGATCTCGGCGACTCCCTCGACGAGCAGCGCGACGGGCCGGTCCGTCTCTCCCTCGGGCACGGCGATAAAAACGTCGGTTTTCTCTTCGCCTTCCGGCACGGGACCGCCTCTCAGTTCGAATCCGTCCGGTGCGTCCTTGAGGCGCAGGTGGATGGGACCTTCGAAGCCGTCGCGACGCAGGGCATGGATGGTGAGGCGGACGGAGGAGCCGGACTTCGCGTTCAGCGTCGCCGGCGTGGCCCGGAGCACAAATCCGGGGACCGCCGGTGTGATGCGAAGCCGGTAACTGTGGTCGTAACCGTAGCGGTTCTGGGTGTCGGCGACCTTGACGAAACAGCGTCCGTTGGCGGGCAGGGTCACGGTGACGCGGGCATCGGCATGATGGGTGGTCAGCCCGGCGGCGGGATCCTCGTAGTCGTCGTTGTAGGCGAGCATCCCGCCGTCGTCATCGAATACGGTCAGGTTCGCGTCGAGCGGCGAGCCGAGGCGGCGGGCGAAGATCTCGAAGCTCATCGGTTTGTTCCCGGCCCCTTCGACCCGGAAAAAATCGACGTCGCCCGGGACCGCGATGGCTCCGTTGACAAGCACCGGAGCACTCACCCGATTGGCCGCCCCAATCCGGTTGTTGTCCTCCCGCTCCGCGTCTTCGGGAATGGATTCGACGTGGAAGGCGATGGCGTTGGAACGACCGCCGGGACCGGTCGCGCTCAGTCCGACGATGCCGGTTTCCCCGGGAACGGAATACCTCGGGAAGTGATGCTCGGCGAGGTTGGCACCGTGGAAGGTGAGATCCACCTCCGATCCGGCCTGCCCGCCGAGCGGGGTGATCGCGGTGAGGAAAGGCAACTCGCCGAGACTGACCCGGTAGACAAAATCCTCGCGCCCCCGGTAGATCGCGTCACGGATGCGGAGACGGTATTCTCCTTCCTTCGGGATTTGGTAAAAAATGACGGGGTCCGGATCGAAACGATAGTCGTCGGCGAAGGCCAGCTCCCGTCCCCTCGCGTCGTGCAGGGAGACGACGGTCTGGAACCATCCCGGCACCGCGTCGGCGAGGTAGGGAACGAGGGTGCGGGCCTGCAGGGAAACAACGAGCTTTTCATCCTTTTTCGCGCGAAAGACAAACTCGTCGACCTCGCCGGGAAGAATCCGTCCGTTGAGGGTGACGGGCAGACCGATGGGATCACCGCCCCGGTCCCGCCGCATCCGGCTGGCGGCCGGATCGGACGCGAGGCCGACCTGCCGCAGCAAATCGAAGCGATGCGCCTCGGGCTCGCTGATCTCGGGAAGATGGCCGACGACAAAGCGCAGGGGATTGCTCAGGCCCGAAGCGGTGCGAAGACGCCAGTGGTGGATTCCGGGGGCGGCGGTGGCGGCGATGCTCACGCGCACGCGCACGCGCTCGCCGATCTGGGTGTTGAGCTGTTGTTTCGGATCGTTGCGGCGGCGGTAGTATTCGCTCATGAGGCGGAGTTTTTTCTCATCGAGCTCGACACCGGCGAGGAGCCGTCGGACGGCGGGAAGAAGATCGGTGTCCTCCTCGCCGCTGCCTTCCCGCAATGCTTCCAACTCGGGCCGGATCTCGCGGAGCTTGTCCCGATGGTCATCGGCGACCTGGGCGCTGGGGAGCTTGTCGTGCTCCAGGATCTCCACCTCGATGCCCTCGCACGACACCACCGCCCCGATGGGATCGTCGAGGGCCTGGCCACCTACGCTGATTTCAAAAGTGGTGCCGACCTGCCCTCCGGCGGGATAGAGAAAACCGATCCGGGGCGCGGCCGTGACGGAGCCGGCGGTCAGCACCATCGCGCCCGCGAGGAAACGGAGGAGGAAAGGGAATCGGTCCATGTGTTTTTGCAGGGTCAAACCAGTTCGGTGAGGAGTCCGGCGGTGGGGACACCCTCGGATTTGTCGGGAACGACCTTGGTGGGGGTCCCCTGCGGATGCGGCAGCGGCGCGTCGGCGGGGATGCCGAGCTGTCCGTAGATGCTGCCGATCACGTCCGCGGGATAGACGGGACGGTCGTTCACTTCCTCGCCCCTCGCGTCGGAGGAACCGACGACCTGGCCGCCCTGGAAACCACCGCCGGCGAGGAGGCAGGAAAAAACTTTACCGTAGTGATGCCGCCCGCCGTTCCAGGGAGATTCGTTCGCAACCTTGGGGGTGCGGCCGAATTCTCCGGTACACCAGACGACGGTGCTGTCGAGCAGCCCCCTGCCGTTGAGATCGGTGAGGAGCGCGGCGAGGCCCTTGTCCAGCTCGGGCAGCTTCCGGTTCATGATTTG
The DNA here is from genome assembly GCA_964383345.1 of uncultured Akkermansia sp. GTDB lineage: Bacteria > Verrucomicrobiota > Verrucomicrobiia > Verrucomicrobiales > DEV007 > Arctic95D-9. The sequence continues at coordinate 9,413 of CAYLJC010000024.1, forward strand.
GAAATGCTGTTTGTGGGTGTCCCAGCCCTGGTAGTTGATGGTGATGTAGGGAACGCCTTTCTCGACGAGACGCCGGGCCATGAGACAGGACTGGCCGAAGGTGTTGCGCCCGTAGAGATCGCGAATTTCGTCCTTTTCCTGTCCGAGATCGAAGAGTTTGCCCGCATCGCCGAGGATGAGTTCGTAGGCCTGCTTCTCCGAATCGACCACCGTTTGGATCGCGGCGTTGCCGGGCAAGGCCCCGCCGAGAGTATTGAGTCGCCCGAGAAATTTGCGGCGCTCTCTTTGACGCTCTTCCTCGATGCCGGGGGCGACGATGCCCTCCACCGCGAAAACCGCCGCGTTGGGATCTCCGCCGGTGGCGAAGGGCTTGTAACGCGGGCCGAGGAAACCCGCTTCGGAAAAGCGGCCTTGCGGCCGTGTCAGGACAACATAAGGCGGGACGAGACCGGTGTAGCCGGACTCGTAGCCCTTGAAATAAGAGACCACCGCGCCAAGTCCGGGAAAAACGTCGCGCTCCGAGGTCCGCCCCGTCTGCACGAGATAGGCGGCCGTTTCGTGGCCGTTGTTTCCGTGGGTCATGCTGCGGATCAGCGAGTATTTGTCGGCCTGCTTGGCCAGCTCGGGGAGGAGTTGGCCGATGCGCATGCCGCTGACGTTTGTCTCGATGGTACCGTCGAGGGCACCGGTGTAGTCGCGGCCCGCCTCCGGCTTGGGATCGAAAGTATCGATGTGGCAGGGTCCGCCCCAGAGCCAGATCTGGATAACGGATTTTGCCTTCCCCGCGCCCGGGAGCGGAGTCGGGGCGGCGCGGAGAGCGAAGGGTTCGCAGAGGAGAAGACCGGCGGAGCCGTAGACGGCGCGGCGGAGGGCCTCCCGTCTGGAGAGAGGGACGCCGCCGAACGCATTTGTCATCCGGGCGAGGTCCCGGGCGTGTCGCGGGGAGGATGAGGAGATAAAGCGGGACATGGCGTGCGTTGGGTTCGGGGTGGAGATGAGTTTGCGCGGGGGAGGGCGGGATCAATGATTGAAGAAAAATTCGGGTTGGTTGAGCAAGGCCCAGACGAGGTCGGCGGCGAGGGCGCGGCCCGTGGCGGTGCCGGATTCGGCGTAGGCGCGGACCTCGGCGAGTTCCTCCGCCGTGGGGTGGCGCGAGAGGATTGTCAGGTAGGCGTCCTCGGCCAGTTCGTCGAGTTCTTCGGGATCGTCGGACGAGACTGCGGTCACGAGCGGACTGGATTCGATTTTTTTCTGGATGTGGCTGGAGTTGAGGAGATGGAGGCGCTGGGCCGCGTTGGTCTCCAGGCTGCGCTCGGACAAATGGCCCGTGTCCCTCGGGGGTCGGCCGAAAAGTTCGAGGAAGGAACTGGTGATACTGCCGTCGGGCAGGGCGATGCCGCGGACATCCTCGGGCACGAAAGTGAAGGGTTCGGGCGTCGCGCTGCTGTAGGCTTCCTTCGTTTCCGTGATCTGGTTGAGGGCGTCGATGAGCACCTCGGCCTCGAGTCGCCGCAGCGGGTAGTGGGCGAAGAGGGCGGCGGCTTCGGGCGTGTCCTGCGAGGGCACGGAGGAGAGGGCGAAGGTCCGCGAATTCATAATCGTTCGGACGAGATGTTTCATGTCGCAGCGCGAGGCGATGAACTCCCGCTCCAAAAAGGCGAGCAGCTCGGGGTTCGAGGGAGGGTTGTCAGGACGATGATCGTCGGGTTCGTGAACGATGCCGCGACCCATCAGCCAGGCCCAGACGCGGTTGACGGCACAGCGGCTGAACCATGGATTTTCCGGGCGGAGGAGCCAGCTTGCGAAAACGGCGCGGGGATCGCCCCTGCCGGGGTCCAGCTTCGCGGGCGTGCCGTCGGGAAAGATGGCCCCCGCCGAGAGACCGTCGCGGTCGGCGCCGGGATCGAAATACACGATTTCCTCTTTCCATTCGGCGGTCGACTTGAAGGCCACATTGGCGAAAAATCCGGCCATGGCGTCGAGTTTGCGGTCGGGCCATTTTTCCGCACGCTCGCCCATGAAAGTCAGCGCGACGGTCGCGGCGATGCCGCGGGGGCTGCGATCCTGCATCGCCCGATAGAAATTCACCTGACCTTCGCGGAAATTGCTGCCGGTTCCCACGAGCAGGTCATGGGCGAACTGGTGGAAGGGCTTGTTCTCGCGGACGCTCTCGTGGATCCACTGGTGGTAGGCCTGCGCCGCATTGGGCCAGAGATTGATGGGGAACTCGGCCTTCACCCGCAGCACGTCGGACCATTTCATCGCCCAATAGTCGGCGTATTCGGGGCGCGAGAGGAGTCGCTCGACGAGGAGGAGGCGCTTGCTTTCGTCCTGCGAAGCAAGAAAATCCCGCGCCTCGTCCTCGCGTGGGAGGGTTCCGATCGCGACGAGATAGGCGCGTCGCAAAAAGACCGCGTCGGAACTGACCCGGGCCGGTTTCAGGCCCAGTTCGTCGAGCCGGGCGAAAACGATCCGGTCGAGTTCGTCACTGGGATTTTCCGAAACCACCGGCGGTCGGGCAACCGCTCCGGCTTCAAAGGCCGGATGGAGATCATCGCCCGCCGCTTCCAACGAAAGACCGCATGCGGCGACCAGGAGAGAAGGAAGCAGACGGGCGGAGTCCATGGCGGTCAGTGATCGGGATGTTCGTGGTGTTCGGAAATTCCGCGGGGAATCGCGGAAAAAGCGACGCCCTCGATTTCCACGAGGAGGTCGGGGCGGCACACGTCGGCCTGCGCGTAGATCGCGGGAGTGGCACCGAGGCGTCTCTCGCAGACCGCGCGGCAGATCTCGTAGTCTTCGGGGCGCTTCACGTAGACGCGCACCTTCGCGAGATCCCGGAGGCTCGCGCCGGCGTCTCCCCAGCCATGGCGGGCGAAGTTCTCCGGAGCGATGAGTTTCTCGATATTGTCGAGAGTCTGTTCGGTTTGCCTGGCGGGATCGCCGGGATGCACCGTGGCGGCGTCCACGATGCTCGCCGTTCCGGAGATCCAGGTGGTGAGGTGATCGCCGATGCGGAGGGCCATGGCCCGGGAAAATTTGGGACTCTTCCGCGAATACTCTTTCGGGTAGTCGAAGGCGGAGGTCTGCCCGGGATTCTCCAGCGAGAGGAGCCGCACGTCCTTGCGATCCGTCTGGAGGGCCAGGCAGCCCGTGACGAGGCCGTGCCCGAGAGTGCCGATCCCCGTGCTCGCCGGATAGATTGAGCGGTCCCGGGAAGCATCGGCGAGGGGGTTCGATCTGAAATCGATGTTTTCGAAGAAATCGGTCCGGGCCCGGTTCAATTCCCGGTAGCGCTCGATGCCGCTCGCTTCCTCCTCGGTGATGTTTCCTTGGTAGAGCCAAACCCTCGCGACATCGCGGAAGGAGGCGTGTGCGGAGGAAAGGACCTTGTCGAGTCCCGCGAAAATTCCGGCGGACTGCTCGTAGGCACCGCGCTTGTCGGAGTCGAGCGATCCGGCCGATGCGTGGATCCAGCGGATCCCGTCGTGTTCGACGGTTACGAGTTGGGGGCCGTGGTGTCCGACACGGACGGTTCGGGTGCTGATCGCCCACGCCTCGATGGCGATGGACGCGCCTCCGAAGGGGGGCTGTGCGACAAAGAGAGTCAGGGGCATTTTTTCCCCGTGGTAGGCCTCGAAAAGTTGGCGCGCGACGGGGGCGTCGTCCGCCTTCGCGAGAAAAACGGTCTGAACGGTCAGATCCATCGGCTCGCCCTGTTGCCGGAGAATGGCCCGGATCGTGGACATCGCTTCCCAGACCTGGTCGCGGAAACTCCCCTCGCCGTCCGGGGTGACCATCATAGCGATTTCGACGCGCTGTGCGCCCAG